>NZ_JACGVV010000028.1:0-54423 GCF_014077405.1 Colwellia sp. BRX10-9
GAGGCTTATCCCTTTACCGTCATGCTGAATTTATTTCAGTATCTGCTTTTTGTGTTGTTAACGACGAGATCCTGAAACAAGTTCAGGATGACGGATGTGGTATCAGGATGAAGGAGGGGGTATCAAAATGACTGAGGCTTATCCCTTTAACGTCATGCTGAATTTATTTCAGTATCTGCTTTTGTGTTGTCAACGATGAGATCCTGAAACAAGTTCAGGATGACGGAGGTGGTATCAGGATGACGGAGTTGTTATCAGGATGACAGAGGTGTTATTAGGATGACTGAGGCGGTATCTGGTTGACTGAGGTGGTCTCATAACAATGGATTTGGTATCAGGGTATCAGCAGTCGTCATCCGTGAGTAACGTATATCATTACCACTAAAAATCCAATGAGTACGGTATTTAAAGCAATAATATAAGCAAAACCTTTCACACCTTCTTTTACACTAAAGCCTTTAGCATCTAGATATCGCCACCAAAAAAGGCACATGATAATAGGGAGTAGAAAGAACAGTTTAATCATATTAATTCCTCGGTTTTATTTTTTGTTTCGAAAGGGACTTTTTCGCTCCAAGGAGCAACTTTAAATAACATAAGCATTCCTGGGATCGCGAGGAAAGTACAAAGAAAGTAGAACGATGTCCAACCTATTTGCTCTACAATAAGGCCAGTTGTTGCATTGGCAAAGGTTCTAGGCAAAGCGGTTAGCGCCGTAAAGAGTGCAAATTGCGTTGCAGCAAAAGCGGGGTTGGTTGTTCTTGCTATAAAGGCAGTAAATGCAGCTGTACCTAAACCAACACCTAAGTATTCAAAGCCCATCGCAAAAGCTAGAGCGTAAGTATTATGACCTATTTCTGCTAAAGCGGCAAAGCCTAATATGCTGATGATTTGCACAAAGCCAAACAACCATAATGCCTTATTTATACTGAGCTTTATCATTACAATGCCGCCAACAGCAAGCCCGATAGTCATCGCAATAAGCGACGCTGTTTTAGCAACCACACCAATTTCTGTTTTAGTAAAGCCTAAGTCTATAAAAAAGGGAGTTTGCAGGGCTGTAGCCATACTGTCGCCTAATTTGTATAAAAATAAAAAAATGAGAATTTGTAAGGCACTTTTAAAACCTTTTCGTGAAATAAAATCTCTAAAAGGCAATACAACAGCATCATGTAATGTTTTAGGAGCAAGATGTTCGCTTTTACTCTCTTTAATACATAAGGTCAGTAAAATACCGATGAGCATAAACGCAGCAACAATAAGAAAAACTGATTGCCAGCTGATATGGTCAGCCAATATAAAAGCTAACGAGCCCGGCACTAAGCCAGATAGACGATAAGCCTGTACATGGATAGAATTACCTAAGCCCAGTTCGTGTTCTTGCAATAACTCCCTGCGATAAGCATCAAGAACAATATCTTGGCTTGCACTAAAAAAAGCAACAGCAGCGGCAAGATAAGCGACAGACCAAATATTTATAGTAGGGTCTATAAAACCAAAACCAGCGATTGAGAAGAGTAATAAAACTTGCGTAGCGAACATCCAGCTTCGACGTCGACCTAGCATCGGAAAAGAATACCTGTCCATCAATGGTGACCAAATAAACTTCCAAACATAAGGAATGCCAATTAATGAGAATAAACCTATCTCAACTAGACTTACTCCTTCTGATCTTAACCAACCAGGTACCAGTTGATATAAAATAAATAACGGCAAGCCCGAAGTGAATCCGGTGAAGATACAAATCAACATTCTTTTATTGAGAATAGCTTCTTTGAATGTTTGTTGAGTGGTCATGCAATTGCCTACAAAAATCTTAGTAGGCATAGGCTATCAAAATGTTATTGAAAACAGAAGTTTATTCTTGAGTTCTGTGAGCAAGTGTCGAGGATTTTACTAACGTTAGCCTAAGGTAACGGACGCCAACCAATACAGTCAATAGGATAACTGCCAGTACCTGTGAAGAAATCTAAACAGGTCGTTATTTCACTTTTAAAATACAAGTCATGGCTCAGTGATTGTGCTCCATGTAAACTCATCTCATGGACTAAGTGCCAAAAAACGCGCTCTTTTGCACTACTCGGCATTTCATCATTTACCTTGAGCAATGTCCATTCCTCCATGGTATCAAGGATGAATGTGTCGAGTTCGGTATAATGCAATGATTGGTTAATCACAGCTTTAATATAGTAAGCTATTTGTTGTGTTTTTTCGTTGATAAACGGCTCAATTATCATGGCATCCTCAGTTCACTTTCGTATTTAAATCATTCGAGTAGGAAAGTAGCTACCACTTTATTGAAATGGTGAAAATAGTTGTTATTGTTTATTTACTACCTTATATATCGTAGATTAAAAACAGTTTGTCAAAGGTGTAGGCAATTTAATTTTCATTTAATTGTAAGAACGTACAAAAAAGAATGTTTATTATGGCATTATTATAGTCAGAAATATTGCCTCCTGACTATAATTTACAGCTGAAATTTTATTGGATAAATTTATTCTTCTGGTAATAAAGTGGCTTTAATTAAGGTAATAGGTTCTACGGGCACATCGTCCCAGCCCATCGCATCGCTATAGTGTGTTTTAGCTAAATTCATAGCATCAACAACTGCCTGACCTTCAATAATGGCGCCGAATACGGTATATCCCCAGCGACGGCCTGGATCTAAACTTTTATTGTCAGCCATATTAAAAAAGAATTGACGATTTGCGGTGTGTGGGCGATTTTCTTTTGCCATAGCAATAGTGCCACGTTCATTTTTTAAACCATTACCTGATTCATTAACAATATTTCCAGTGACTTTTTTAAAATTGAAGTCCTCATCATAGCCACCGCCTTGTACGATAAAGTCTGAGACAATACGATGAAAAATCGTATTGTTGTATTCACCTTTAACCACATACATTAAAAAATTATCAACAGTTAATGGCGCACGAATGCGGTCTAATTCAACAATGATGACTCCTTTTGATGTTTCTAATTTCACTTTTGGAAATAAGTTATTAGGATCAATGGCAATATTATTCGCTGATAGAGTGCCAGATAAAAATATAAGTAAAAAAAATAAACCTTTCATTATCATTTCTTCTTTTAAAGGAGCTGTTAAAAATTACTTTATAAAACGCTGAATTTCAATGTTATTAATAACTTGAGATAATAACTGAGTAAGTTGTTGACTAAAGTCTCGCTCTAATACCGCAATATCTGCGCCGAATGGGCCTTCACTAGTTCCGCGAACTTTAAAGGTGTTGCTCAACGTTTGTGAGCCATTGTTTACAGTTACGCGGATCACAAGTTCATTGTTAACTTGATATTTCATCATTTCTTGTTGCACGCTGCTCAAGCCATTATCAATAATTATTTCAATTGCATTACTCGCTTGAGCGTTAATGTCTAAGCCCTGTTTTTTAAATTCAGCGGCTAACGCTTCCTCAACAATACGGTTTAATGGTTGCTGACTAGAATAAACCTCTGCTGCTTCATCTTTTCTTAATACTTGCACAACATGCTGGGCACTTCGCAAATCAGTGACCGTTAAACTCGCTTGTTTATTTTGATAAGCACTTTGGCTAGATGCACCATTATTTATGCTTAAATCTGGAGCAATAACCACGTAAGTGGGTTTGTTGGCACAAGCCGTCAGTACAAGCAGTAAAGTTGTTGCGGCTAATGTTTTAATTTTATTGTTAATGAATATATTTTTCATGATCTGATTAACTCCATTATTTTATTGATGAAAGCGTGACAAATTTATCATTGCTGGCAATGAGTTTTTCATTACCAAAAAGTCGTTTAAGTTTAATATGGTATCCGAGTTGCCGATTACCAATAATGCGTAACTCACCACCGTTCTTTAATGCTCTATGGCTATCGCGAAACATCTGCCAAGCGATATGGTCTGTGGTTGCATTTTGCTGGTGAAAAGGAGGGTTACACAAAATCAAATCAACACTATTAGGCTCCATATCGGCTAAGCAGTCATTTATCATGAACTGACACTGTTCGAGTTGCTCTGGTAAGTTTTTACTGATATTAGTCTTAGCAGAATCAACAGCCATATAAGATTCATCAACAAAAGTAACTAATGCCTGGGGTTGCTCTGCCAGTACGGCTAAACCAATCACACCATTGCCGCAGCCTAAGTCAATAACACGACTACCTGCTTTGACTTCAGGAAGGTGCTTAATAAAGTGGCGAGCACCAATATCAAGTTTTTCACGAGCATAAACCCCTGAATGATTACTGATAATAAAAGCGCTATCTTCTAACGGCCAAACTGTTGGAAAAGGTGAAGATAAAACTTGCTTGTTATCAAGTTGAGAGAATACTAAACGTGCTTTCTTTACCGCTAAAGACGTTTTTGTTGTCCCTAAATATTTTTCAAATAATTTTAACGTCGAGCTATGGATATCTTTGGCTTTATCGCTAGCAATAAAAATAAGCTCTTGATTATATTTAGCTTTAATCGATAAAAGTTGATCGATCATTAATGACTTACTTTTAGGTATCTTGTACAACACCACGGTAATATTATCGGGTAGGTCATCCAAACTCGTTATTTGGCTAATATTGTCAAGCGACAAACCGTTTTGCTCAATATTATATTTTAACCCTTGGTGGCTTATCCAAGAATCGGAAACCGTAGTCACATTTGACTGAGTAAAGTTAGCGGTAATAGCGCCAAAGCTATCATTGAAAATTAGTAAGTTGTGCTGGCTATCCGCTAAACTTTGTTCATTAACATAATTAATTAAATACTCGTCGGCTGAATCCCAAGCAACTAGTGCACGGTTAACTTGACCAACGGGGTAGCGATCTAAAAAAAGGTTCTTGTCATAAACGCCATCCGCGTTAACAATAAAAGGGCTGATCATAATAAAGAGGTTCGATTTTCACCTAGAAGAATGTCAGCTATTGTGACAAAATATAGGGAATTGAGCCAGTGATAGTTGCCTCGAGCGCTTAAAAACTATTTTATAAATAAATGAATTTTTTTTTATCAATAATGGCAACTGTTTACTCGCCATTAATGCCAATTAAACGACTATAGCCATCCAGACTGATGGCATATTGTCTGTAACAAACTAAAATTACTCCACTACAGAAAAACACATCAGGGATTTAATAATGACCATTGAAGCTGTAATAGAACAAAAACTTCTTTCCGCATTTTCTCCAATACATCTCGATGTTATTAATGAAAGCCATCAACATAATGTTGCACCGGGCAGTGAATCTCATTTTAAAGTGATTATTGTTACCGACGACTTTATCGGAGAGCGCTTAATTAAACGTCACCGAGCCATTAATTCGTTGCTTTCAACAGAGCTTGCCGAAAAAATACATGCGTTAGCGCTTCATACTTATACTAAAGATGAGTGGGACAAGTATTATGCAGATAATACCCCTTTGTCGCCTAAATGCTTAGGCGGTGGTAAAAAAACAGCGTAACTTTTGCAAATAAATGGGGTAAAACGCTAGCTAACCATGATTCGCGATTTTACCCCTAATTTATTCTACCCTCATAATTGTATTCACTTTTCGTGAAATACTTGTTATTTACTCTTATCATTATCTATGTAAAATGAATAATATTTGGCAACGGCTATGTCACTTAATGGGTTAATTTAACTAACAAGGTTATTGACGGGTCACCGATAACCCGAAACAATCATTTTAGGATTATTATGACTGATGGTGTGATTTACTTTGCTTATTGTGGTGTTGCGATTTAACTTTAATGTTGCTGGGATGCGGTACAATATTTTGCATTGTACTTCCATGCTAGGGACATTATGTTAGGCGCTGTTATACGTTAAAAGCTGATGGCCATGTTTAGGCAGATGTTTTTTATTAAAATAGCTAGCGGCTTTAATCCTTTATTTTGAGGTAAATGTTTACTGGTCATACCTCGTATTCTTTTTAGTAGCGTAAACTATGCGACAATTTTTAAATTTATGTCGCAATAAATATTGAATAATTACTAAATTGCCGAGTCGTTTGGCGATAAAAATAGTATTAATTAAAAGGTCTTCTTATGGTTATTAAACCTAAAATTCGTGGTTTTATTTGTACAAATGCACACCCAGCGGGCTGTGAAGCTCATGTCAATGAGCAGATTTCTTATGTAAAATCTCATCAACAGGCTAATGCCAAGCCAAAAAATGTTTTGGTTATTGGTTCATCTACTGGTTATGGCTTATCGTCACGTATAACCGCCGCATTTGGTAATAATGCTAAAACATTAGGTATTTTCTTTGAGAAACCGCCCACTGAAAAGAAAACAGCCAGTGCAGGTTGGTACAATACTTCGGCGTTTCAAAAGGCTGCTGAACAAGAGGGGCTTTGGTCTAAAAATATTAATGGTGATGCGTTTTCACATGAAATTAAAGCAAAGGCTATTGAAACCATTAAAGCTGAATTAGGTGAAATTGATCTAATCGTTTACTCACTTGCTTCGCCTCGTCGAACTGATCCAGATACCGGTGAAGTTTATTCATCGACGCTTAAACCTATTGGTCAAAGTGTAACCACTAAAAACCTAAATACCTCAAAGCGTGTTATTGATGAAATTTCTGTTGAAGCAGCAAATGAAGCTGAGATACAAGGTACCATTGATGTAATGGGAGGCGCTGACTGGGAACTATGGATTAAGGCATTGAATGAGGCTGGCGTTCTTTCAGAAGGATTTAAATCAGTAGCTTATACCTATATTGGTAAAGAATTAACTTGGCCAATATACGGAAAAGCGACCATAGGTAAAGCGAAAGAAGATTTAGACCGTGCTGCATCGGCAATTAACAAAGCTACTGCTAACCTTAAGGGCGAAGCCCATGTTACCTCATTAAATGCGGTCGTTACGCAGGCGAGTTCAGCAATACCTATCATGCCACTTTATATTTCAGCAATGTTTAAGGTGATGAAGGCAGATGGCACTTATGAAGGGTGTATCGAACAAATTCAGAACCTATTTGTTGAGAACATCTACAGTGAAACACCTCGCTTAGATGATAAAAATCGTTACCGTCAAAATCATAAAGAGCTTGAAGATAGCGTTCAAAAACGCGTGACAGACATTTGGAATACCGTTGATTCTGATAATATTGATGAGTTAACTGACTATGTTGGCTATCATCAAGAGTTTTTAAAGTTATTTGGCTTTAGTGTTGCAGGTGTTGATTACGAAGCTGATGTCGATACAATGGCAGAAATTAAGCATCTTTTATAACGATTAACTTTCATTATTTACGATTAGCATCAATAATAAAAAGCCGACATAAAATGTCGGTTTTTTTAGGTCTGACAAAATTTTTGGCTGATAAATGAGCGAAATCAATAATATTCAACTAATTTGTAATTTAAGTAACTGAGATCGTAGATAGCCTTAGAGTTTTTGTGTTAAAATCGCGCTAGAAATTTTAACTTAGAGCCAGTGGGTCTTTTTTATTCTAAAGCAACTTCCTTTGTTGCCAAGAAAGAAGTACTTACTGAAATACACTGAAATCGATAATTTGCTTTACCTAAATAATATTGATTACAAGTCATCGTAAAATAGTTTGTTTAGGTAAGTAGATGATTGGTTTTGATACTCCCATCAAAAGTAGTGCATGTGTTTATGATTACAATAAAAAAAGGTCTGGATGTTCCTGTCGTTGGTTCTCCCCAGCAGGTAATCCATGATGGCAACGCCATCAAAACCGTTGCAGCATTAGGTGAAGAGTTTGTGGGTATGCGACCAACCATGTTTGTTAAAGTGGATGATCGTGTTAAAAAAGGTCAGATTCTTTTTGAAGATAAAAAGAACCCTGGCGTTAAATTCACAGCTCATGCTGCCGGTGTTGTTAAAGAAATCAACCGTGGTGAAAAACGTGTTTTGCAATCAGTCGTTATTAAAATTGACGGCGATGAGCAAATTACATTTCCTTCATACACAGCGAATGAACTTAACTCAATAAAACGTCAAGATGTTGTTGATAACCTTGTTAATTCAGGTTTGTGGACAGCATTGCGTACACGTCCATTTAGTAAAGTTCCTGCCGTTGATTCAACGCCAACCGCCATTTTTGTTAGTGCAATGGATACTAATCCGCTAGCCGCTAACCCTGAAGTGATTATTAATGAACAAAGTGAAGCCTTTAAAAATGGCTTAACAATACTTACTCGTTTAACGAGTGGTGAAGTGTTTGTTAGTAAAGCGCCGGGTGCTAATATTCCCGTCGAAGCTAATGTGCAAGTTAACGAATTTGCAGGAAAACATCCTGCTGGTTTAGTTGGCACACACATGCACTTTTTAAAGCCGGTTAGTGCAGAGAAGTCTTCATGGAACTTAGGCTATCAAGACGTGATTGCTTTTGGACAGTTGTTTACTACTGGTGAGTTAAATAACACCCGTATTATTTCACTTGCTGGTCCTGCTGCTAAGAACCCTCGTTTAGTGCGTACTATTTTAGGTGCAAATACTGACGAATTAATCGCTGGTGAATTTGCCGACGGTGAATTACGTATTATATCGGGCTCTTTACTTTCAGGAGCAAAAGCAAAAGGTGTTCACGCTTATTTAGGTCGCTACCATGTGCAAATTTCGTTGATTTTAGAAGGTCGCGAAAAAGAGTTTATTGGTTACATGTATCCTGGACCTAATAAATTCTCGGTAACACGTGCATATATGTCTCATTTCTTCCCAAAGAAATTATTCAATATGACCACTACAACTAACGGTAGTCCTCGTGCCATGGTGCCAATTGGTAACTTTGAACGTGTGATGCCATTAGATATTCTCCCAACAATGTTATTGCGTGATTTATGTGCCGGTGATACCGATAGCGCGCAGCAACTTGGTGCTTTAGAGCTTGATGAAGAAGATTTAGCCTTGTGTACATTTGTTTGCCCTGGCAAAACAGATTACGGCGTTATTCTTCGTGAATGCCTAACCACAATAGAGAAGGAAGGTTAGACATGGGCTTGAAAAAGTTTATTGAAGATATTGAACCGCAATTTGAAAAAGGCGGTAAGCTAGAAACGTGGTACGCTTTGTATGAAGCTGTAGCCACCGGTTTATTTACTCCTGGTCAAGTGAACAAAGGTGCTACTCACGTTCGTGACAGTATTGACTTAAAACGCATCATGATAACGGTATGGTTAGCTGTTTTTCCTGCTATGTTTTTTGGTATGTACAACATTGGTTTTCAAGCAGCTGATGCCTTAGCTGCTGGTTATGCTTTACCTGATACTTGGCAAGTAGGCTTGTTCGAATTCCTTGGAGGTAGCTTATCTGCTGACTCGAGTGTCTTCGGTATGATGCTTTATGGAGCAATGTTCTTCTTACCTATTTATGCGACTACCTTTATTGTTGGTGGCTTTTGGGAAGTTCTCTTTGCTTCAGTACGCAAGCATGAAGTTAACGAAGGTTTCTTTGTTAGTTCAATCTTGTTTGCCTTGATCTTACCTGCAACAATTCCATTATGGCAAGTTGCTATTGGTATTACTTTCGGTATTGTTATTGCTAAAGAAATCTTTGGTGGTACAGGTAAAAACTTCTTGAACCCTGCGCTAGCGGGTCGTGCATTTCTGTTTTTTGCTTATCCAGGTGAATTATCAGGTGATGCTGTTTGGGTTGCTATTGATGGTTACTCAGGTGCGACACCATTAAGTGCAGCAGCAGCAGCCATTCCAGGATCGGTTGATTTTGCAATCAATACTAACTGGTGGAATGCATTCTTGGGCTTTATCCCTGGTTCTATGGGTGAAGTATCAACAGCTGCTATTTTCCTAGGTGGTGCATACATTCTGTATAAAGGTATTGCTTCGTGGCGTATTGTTTTAAGTGTTTTCGCCGGAATGGTGTTCACTTCATTACTGTTTAACAGTATTGGTAGCGATACTAACGCAATGTTTGCTATGCCATGGTACTGGCATTTAGTCACCGGTGGTTTTGCTTTTGGTATGATGTTTATGGCTACTGACCCTGTCACTATGTCTTTTACTAATACGGGTAAATACTGGTTTGGTGCATTAGTTGGTGTAATGGTTGTACTCATACGTGTAGTTAACCCGGCATACCCTGAAGGAATTATGTTAGCTATTTTATTCGCTAATTTATTCGCCCCTCTTTTCGACTATTTTGTTGTTCAAGGGAATATCAAACGGAGGCTCGCTCGTAATGTCTAGTAATAAAGAAACTCCAATTAAAACAATCGGCTTTGTGTTTTTAGTTTGTCTGGTTTGTGCTGCGTTAGTCTCTGTTGCTGCGATTAGCTTAAAACCGTTACAACAAGCTAATAAACTACTTGATAAGCAAACTAAAATTCTTGAAGCTTCCGGCTTATTAGAAAAAGCAGGTACTGATATTGTTGGTACTTACAACAAGTATGTTGTTGCTAAAATGATTGACCTAGATTCAGGGAAAATTATTGAAGGTAACACCGATATATTTGACGAACGTGCAGACGCTCGTAATGCCGCTAAAAGCTCAAAGCTTACTAACGATACCGCAGGTATTAATCGCCGTGCTAACCGCGCTGTTGTTTACTTAGTTAATAACGAGCAAGGTCAGCTAAATACTTTAGTTTTACCTATTGTTGGTTCAGGGCTGTGGGACTTAATGTACGGTTATATTGGTTTAGCGCCAGATTTAAATACCGTTCGTAGTCTTATTTATTCTGACTTAAAGGAAACTCCGGGTTTAGGCGCTGAAGTACTTAACCCTAAGTGGAAAGCTTTATGGCCAGGTAAGAAAATTTACAATGATAGCGATGAAGTGGCTATTAAAGTGATTAAAGGTGGTGCTAAAACCGGTGATGTTCACGGCGTTGACGCATTGTCAGGCGCTACATTAACCAGTAATGGCGTGCAAAACACCTTACATTTTTGGTTAGGTGAGCAAGGTTATGGACCTTTTATTACTAAATACCGCAGTGTTGCTAGCGAAGGAGAGATGAACTAATGTCTTCAGATACTAAAAAAGTACTATTTGGACCTATTGTAGATAACAACCCTATCGCTTTACAGGTACTAGGTGTTTGTTCTGCTCTAGCGGTAACCAGTTCAATGGCAAACGCTTTGGTTATGACCATAGCGGTAATGCTAGTTACTGGCTTTTCTAACTTTTTTATCTCACTTGTGCGTAATCATATTCCATCAAGTGTGCGTATTATTGTGCAAATGGCGATTATAGCGTCATTAGTAATTGTGGTTGACCAAGTATTAAAAGCCTTCTCTTATCAGTTGTCGAAAGAGTTGTCAGTTTTCATTGGTTTGATCATTACTAACTGTATTGTAATGGGCCGTGCAGAAGCCTTTGCTATGAAAGAAAAGCCGGGTGTTAGCTTTTTAGATGGTATTGGTAACGGTTTAGGTTACGGCGCAGTTTTGATGATTGTTGCTTTTTTCCGTGAATTATTTGGTTTTGGTGAGATCTTTGGTATTGAAGTGTTTAAATTAGTTCAAAACGATGGTTGGTACCAAGGTAATGGCTTATTAGTCTTACCATTTAGTTCATTCTTCATTATTGGTTTAATCATCTGGGCTGTACGCCAGTGGAAACCAGAACAAGTAGAGAAGGATTAGCCCCATGGAACATTATTTAAGTATTTTTATTAAAACCATATTTATTGAGAATATGGCGTTAAGCTTCTTCTTGGGTATGTGTACTTTCTTAGCTGTGTCTAAGAAGGTAAGTACAGCCATTGGTCTGGGTGTTGCGGTTGTGGTGGTATTAGGTTTAGCTGTTCCAGCTAACCAAATTATTTATCAAGCTATTTTAGCGCCAGGTGCTTTAGACAGCATGATGGGAATTACTGAACAGAAAGATTCAATTGATTTAAGCTTTTTATCATTTATTACCTTTATCGGTGTTATTGCTGCTTTAGTACAAATTTTGGAAATGATTTTAGATAAATATTTTCCTGCTTTGTATCAAGCCTTAGGTATATTTTTACCTTTAATCACTGTTAACTGTGCAATTTTTGGTGCGGTTTCTTTCATGGTAGCGAAAAACTTAACTTTGGGTGAAAGTGTTGTTTACGGCATTGGCTCTGGTGTTGGTTGGATGTTAGCTATTGTACTATTGGCTGCCATACGTGAAAAGATGAAATATTCTGACGTACCAGACGGTTTGAAAGGTTTAGGTATCACGTTTATCTCCGCTGGATTGATGGCTTTTGGCTTTCTTTCTTTTGGTGGTATTTCACTTTAAAAAATATCGGTCTAAGTCACTTATTACCAAAATAATTTGAACTTAGGCCCTAGATAATTTAAGGAAAAGTCGATGGAAATCATTCTCGGCATATCGATGTTTACCGCGATAGTGCTAGCATTAGTTTTAGTTATTTTGTTTGCTAAATCTAAGTTAGTCTCTTCAGGTGACGTAACAATTAGTATAAATGGTGACCCAAATAAATCAGTAGTAACCGCTGCTGGTGGCAAGCTTCTTGGCGCTTTAGCAGATCAAGGGATTTTTATTCCTTCTGCTTGTGGTGGTGGTGGTACTTGTGGTCAATGTCGTGTTGACGTGCATTCAGGTGGTGGCGATATTTTACCAACTGAAACGGGTCATATCACTAAGCGTGAAGCTAAAACAGGTTGTCGTTTAGCCTGTCAGGTTGCTGTTAAGCAAGACATGGTTATTGAAGTAGAAGATGAAATCTTCGGTGTTCAACAATGGGAATGTGAAGTTATCTCTAATGATAACCAAGCAACTTTCATTAAAGAACTTAAACTTCAAATACCCAATGGGGAATCTGTTCCGTTTAAAGCCGGTGGTTATATACAGATAGAAGCTCCAGCTCATCATGTGAAATATAGTGATTTTGATATTGATGATCAGTACAAAGGCGATTGGAACCATTTTGGCTTTTTTGATGTTGAATCAAAAGTTAATGAACCAACGTTACGTGCTTACTCAATGGCTAATTATCCAGAGGAAGAAGGCATTATTATGCTTAACGTGCGTATTGCTACGCCTCCTCCAGGACGTTTACATTTACCAGCAGGTAAAATGTCATCATATATCTTTAGCCTTAAGCCTGGCGATAAAGTCACTATTTCTGGTCCGTTTGGTGAGTTTTTTGCTAAAGAAACAGATAATGAAATGGTGTTTATCGGTGGTGGTGCTGGTATGGCGCCAATGCGTTCGCACATCTTTGATCAACTTAAACGTTTACAATCTAAACGTAAAATGTCGTTCTGGTATGGCGCTCGCTCTAAACGTGAAATGTTCTATGAAGATGATTACAATGGTTTAGCCGCTGATAATGATAACTTCAAATGGCATGTTGCGTTATCAGACCCACAAGCTGAAGATAACTGGGAAGGCATGACAGGTTTTATTCATAATGTACTTTATGAAAACTACTTAAAAGATCATGAAGCACCAGAAGATTGTGAGTACTACATGTGTGGTCCTCCAATGATGAATGCTGCTGTTATTCATATGCTTAAAGATTTAGGCGTAGAAGACGAGAACATCATGCTAGATGACTTCGGCGGCTAATCGTTTATTTTAACTTGCCTATTGGCTTTATTTCGTCGGCTGCTGTGCTCATTGACTAACGTCAACTCCGCGCAGCCTTCTCGAACTAAAGGCAATATACAGCGTTTAAATTAAACCTTTACTCAATGAATGAAAGCTTCAAATAAAAGACGACTTTGGTCGTCTTTTATTATTTATATAAGACGTTTTCCCTAGACGTTTTACCTAAATAATAAATTTATAGGTATCAAAATGATTAAAGTAAAAGTATTGATGATCAGTTTTATGCTGGTGTTTTTTGCCGGTTGCTTTCCAAGTAGTGATTTAAGTAAGCAAGAAGTCTTGTTGCAAGGTCGTACTATGGGGACTACGTATCATATTAAAGTGGTCATCGAGAATAATGCGATTGATACTAAACAAGTCCACACAGGCATTGATGCACTATTGGTGCAATTAAATCAAGAAATGTCGACCTATATCGTTGACTCTGAATTATCACGATTTAACACATCGACATCACTTACGCCTGTTGCAATATCTGTTGGGTTACAACGCGTTATTAAAGAAGCGATTCGCTTGGGGCAATTAAGTGAAGGCAATCTTGATATTACTGTCGGGCCTTTAGTCAACCTTTGGGGATTTGGCCCAGAATATCGGCCAAATACTATACCAACGGCGGAGGATTTACTGTTAGCGCGCCAACAAATAGGTTTGTCAAAGCTGGTGTTAAACGGGAATAAACTTTCTAAAAAAACGCCTAGCCTTTATGTTGATTTATCAACTATTGCCAAAGGTTATGGGGTCGATTTAGTCGCAGAATATTTAGAAGAAAAAGGCATTAATAATTACCTAATAGAAATTGGTGGAGAAATGCGTTTAAAAGGTTTTAAACACACCGGTGAACTTTGGCATGTCGCGATAGAGAAGCCTATTCAGGATGCAAGTGGTGAGCATCGCTCTGTTTATCAAGTGATCATTCCAAAAGACAATGCAGTGGCAACATCAGGCGATTACCGTAATTATCACCAAGCCAAAGATGGTCAACGTTTTTCACATATTATTGATCCAGCGACGGGCAAACCCATCAATCATAAGTTAGTTTCAGTAACGGTCATTCATCCGTCTTCTATGACCGCAGACGGTCTGTCTACCGCGATGATGGTTATGGGTGAAGTAAAAGCCATCGACTTTGCAGAGAAAAATGGTATAGCTGCTTACATTATTGCTAAGACAGAGCATGGCTTTGTTGAGCAAAGCACGGTAAAATTCATGCAGTATTTAAAGTAACTGGTTAAAGCGAGTTACTGTTTATTCATCTTAATAGATAAAGAAAATAAGTAGGTTAGTTTATGATGATATTTATGATCACTTTAGGTTTTTTCCTTGTAGTTGTTGTTGCTATGTCGGTTGGCTATATCTTTCAACAAAAGTCGTTAGCAGGCAGTTGCGGCGGATTAGCAACAGTGGGTATTGATAAGTCGTGTAATTGCGATAACCCTTGTGAGAAACGCCAAGAGCGCGAACGTATTGCTGCGGCTAAAGAGCAGATGATTGATATTAAAATTATCTAGCTGAGTAACACTTTTATCCTAGCTTGAGAAACATAATCAGTATCTGCTAACTGCGGATACTGTTTAACACTAATGATTTTAATAAAATTGGTTATTAATTTACACCACCAATAACTTGCTAAGCCACACTTAACTTATTCATAATAAAAATTACCATCCCCTCCAATGCGAGATTTCGCCTACGATTAAAAATTATATGATTAACAAGCTCGATAGCATACTTGCAGGTATGCGCAGTTAATAAACGACTACAAGTATCGACAAAGCTTACCTGAATATTCATCTTCTAAGTCATTGTTACCCGGGGTGATGAGCGCTTTTGTAGTACTCAACTATAAACTTAGATAAGCATTACTATATAGGTTAAATCACTGCGTAATTTAGGTGATAGCTAGCATGTGTAAACGTCTTAAAGAAGTGCTTAGTTATTACTTAGTCGCTATTATGATGGGTGTAACACTAAGTGCAAGATTGTTGAAAAGTGGTAAATCATTGTAGTCAGAAGATGTGTCTATGCGCGTTATTGTTATTAGAAATCTACAGCGAACTGTTTAATACCATCGCTTAATCATCATAGGATAGAATTAGGCGACTTAGATAAAAATCGTCTTCTCTTACTAGGCGCAATAGTGTCAAATGTTTGTACTTTTTAATTCTTGCCGATTTTTTGTGATAAATACGGTAAATTGTTATTGTGATCGGCTTACCTAGCCAAATTAAATTCATCTCTATTCTTGTATCTTACATCGTTGATTTACTGCTCAAGCCCGTGTATACACTCGATCCTACTAACTATACTTATAGATGTTAGTTTATTTTTTCTTGACCACTTCCCTTACTGGGCATAATTTTTGCATTATTATGTTTTATATAAGCTATTATCTAGATAACACATTATTTTTAATGATATTTGTTACTGATGTTATTTCATTACAAATTAATTTATAGTAGATTTACTACATAGAAAGTAAATGATTATTTCTTTCAATTCATTGCATATCACAAGTGTTACTAAAAGAAATTAAAGCAGATATGACTACAGATTTTTTAAAGTACCAAAAGATAATTGAACAGTTTCGTGGGAAGGTTTTAAAGAACGATTTTGAAACAAATTTTTCTGCGATGACTCAACATATCCCCAAAACAGAGCGCTTTTTGCTTAAAATGGAGCTCAAGCGTTTAGCTGTTCCATGTACGCGTCTAATCGATTTGCGTGGTCATGTTGATGGTGAATGTCGATCTTTTGAGCATGATGGACGCGTTCACTATCTTGATGATATTGCGATTAAAGTTTATCAAGAAAATATAGGTTTTTATCAGGGATATACTTTTGGTGTTTACGAAGCAGTAATGAACACTGAAAATAACTTTCGGGTTATATATCAAAAAGAAAAAAGTAACATGGGTAAACCGGTACAAGTTGAGACGACTAAAGCCAGTAAGACCTTTGAAAAAACGCAGTACCCAGCAAGTTTGTTTACTTTTGGTCCGTATCATAATCGTAGTGAAGAGCGAATGAATTTCGCTATTACCTTAGACATACTGCTTGAAAACGATAAAAATGAATACGAGTGTACGAGTTCAGATATCAGTGTTGAAGGGTGTAAGTTTCGCTTTAATTTCAAAAATACAATTACGGTTGGACAACATATAAGTATTCGGTTTCGAGGTCTCGAAGACGAATTTCAATTTGGTAAAGAAAAAAGTTTTCATTTTGAAGTTAAAAACATACAAAAAATTGAGAAAACTCAGTTAATTGGCTGTCAGAGAGTTTACTCGAAAGATAAACGCGTTGACGGTTTTCAAACTTTTCTTCAGGGCTTCATCCAAGGCAATAAACGCCGTTATAAAGTTAACCTAGACAATACTATTCATGCTATTCAATCACGTAGCTTTGAGCAATATAGTTTACCTAAATTAAATGAATTACCGATTTTTGTAGAAGATAACAAAGGCGATCTTTTACCTAGATACGCGCTCACCTGTCATAATAACCAAGCCACTTTTCAATATTGGCAAGATGAAAATCGCCACTCAACCTTATACTGTCTGATAACACCTGAACGCTTGCTCAGAATGAGAAAAGCCCATGCTTTAGGTAAGTCATTATTAGTCTATAGTTTCGTGCACAAAAGCCAAGGTAAATCATTTTTTTATACGGCAGATGTGGAGCAATTAAATAATGATAGTGATTTTAAGGTACAATTTTTAGGATTTGCTGCGTCAAAGCCGAGCTTTGCTATTACTCAACTATCGATTATGGACGTTGATAATGATAAAGCGCATTCGCCGTTAACGTTATCGAATACGCTAACAAAAAAGAATGAATACTTAAATCTCCCTATCCCTAGTGATGCAATAGAAACCCTTCATAATCTGCAAAGTATCGTGGTCGCTAGTGATGTAACCAACCCAGCATCAACTAGGCAGTATCAACAACTATCATTTGAAAACATTGATACAATTCGGTTAAAAAACTTTGGTCATAAACGACTTACATTACCGCTATTGATGGATGAAGTAGGCATTAATTATAAAAATCAACGACAAGAGTCAAGATTTAAATATGTTACTCCTGTTGAACTTGAAATTGCAGGTGTTCGTTGCTCAGGTAAATCGCATGATTTTTCCATTTTAGGTTTAAAACTAGAACTTGATAAACCTTCGGTATTAAACAAAGGAGACGTTGTCTATTTAACTTTTCCTGGCTTGCAAAAAATTACCTCTGCCTTTGATTTAAAAGGTTTGCCTTATGAAGTTATGCGAGTTAATAAAAAGAAAAACATACTTAACTTACGGGTTTATGTTGAAAAGCATCAACACATGGGAAGAGCATTCTTTAAAGCATTAATTACAAAAAATCGTGATAAGTTAACGCCAGATGAATATGCCTTAATGATACCTGGCCTTGCTAAGGCATTGAGAAATATTTACAGTAGAAGTTTAACTATTCCGACATTAATGGTACAAACCAGTGGCAGTCGCTATAAGTTAGAAGCTATCGTTTGTGGTACTGTTAAAGATAAGTTATTGCCGGTTATGAAACAGTTAAGTGATTCGCCATCACAGTATAATCTATACCCATTACTCAATAATTTACAAGCAACTAGTACCTTAACCTTACCATTGAAGAAAATGCAAACCGATGATACTCCGGTGCTTGAAACATTATATATTGCTGTAAATTTAGATAATGAAATCATTGATCAAGCGGTTACGACCAAAACATCAAGCGAATTAGAGTCGCCGATGTTGCAGCGAATGTTTATATCGCGGGCATTAAATCGTGGTTTATTCTTTTGCGTACAGGTTAGATTATCTCGAACAGATGACCCCGATATGGACCATCTTAACCCAGAATTAAGCTACATAAGTTCCTATGCTATTCACCGTGGTAAACAAATAGAGCAAGATATTTGGAGTGTTGCTGGGGTTATGCAGTTTCTTGATATTACTCAAGAAACTTTAGTTCGTCATGAGCTATTAAGTAACGTTATTTAAAGGGTCCTACGCAAGCCAATGTAAAAGACAATCAAGACCATCGGCATTAATGGCAGTGTCTGCCTTTGCTAAAACTAGTGGCTTAGCATGAAATGCTACGCCCAAATGTGCAGCGGCCATCATGACTAAATCATTGGCACCATCACCCATAGCGACGGTTTGCTCCTTAGCTAAGTGATATTTCTTTTGTAAAGCGACTAAACAATCTGCTTTTGCTTGTGCATCAACAACATCTCCTAAAACTTTACCCGTTAACTTGCCATCAATAATTTCTAAGGTATTAGCGTGGGCGGCATCAAGTGCCAGTAAATCTTTTAAGTGATCGGCAAAGTAAGTAAAGCCACCTGAGGCAATCGCAACTTTCCAACCATGGGATTTTAATGTACTAACAAGTATCTCTAAACCAGCCATTAACGGGATATTCTTAGCAACCTCAGCCAAGATGTTTTCTGAGGAACCTTTTAAGGTGGCGACCCGTTGATGCAAGCTTTGTGCGAAATCAAGTTCACCAAGCATAGCAAGTTCAGTAACGGCTGCCACTTGTTCTCCAACACCTGCAAGTATTGCGATCTCATCGATACATTCAATCTCTATGGTCGTGGAGTCCATATCCATAACCAAAATACCTGGTTCTGATAATTTTGGCGCGTTTTCAATCAGTGCGGCTTCGATTTTATTGCTGAGGGTAAAGTTGACTAAGCTTTCTCTTGCAGTTTTTAAGTTTGTACAAGTAACGCTAAAGCGATAGCTAGTAAGATTATTCCTTAGATTGATAGCATTTACCGCCCAAATTGATAGTTGGCATTGACTGATTAAATTACTGAGCATACTAAGACTAATTTCACTAAAAACTACAAGCTCTAAGGCTGTTTTAGCGTGTCTCTTCTCGGCTAAACATGTTTGACCACCTTGTTGTTGGGTAAGGCGCTGATCAACGCACCAGTCGCTACCTTCGAAAGTGGTAAAGCAAGGTAAACATTTTTCTGATGTTGTTGAAGAAATAAACTCAGCCAAAGTAAGTTGTTGAATATGCTCAAGGGAAAAACGTTTAATAGCAATGGACACAGTACCGCCTTTTATGTGAATGTTAGTTTTAGCGATTATTTTCAATGAATAATGCTATAGTATAAAAATGAACGTAATGATAAATTTTATACATTTGTAGTGCTTATGACACAAATAGAACAGCCTTTATACCCTAAATTATCATCCATTTATAATAAAATTATGCAATTAGCTATAGCGATTGTCTTTATTGTCGTGCTAATGAATCTATGGATATACAGCCAGACACAAAATAAGCAAACTATCGATCAACATTTTTATGATGTTGGTCAGCAGTATTTGCAACAAGCTTCAGCAGGTTTATCTGTATTAATCACCGAGGTTAACACGAAAGAGAGTCGACAATTACTGCAAAACTACGTTGATGAATTGCAACTGGCCGAGGTAATAAAAGAAATTCATCTCTATGATTTATCAGGGCAATTAATTATTAGCAGTCAAAATGCAAAAAGTGTCAAAGCTCTTTTTGGGCTGTCTGAATATAAATTAAATAAGAGTGAATTCGCCGTGCCTTTCGTTAGTGAAATCCGTAAAGAAAGATTAATTGGCTACGTTCGCTTAACCCTAGACAAAAACTATTTAACCACTAAGTTATTAAAAAATAATGATCAACAGTTTACGCTGTTACGTTTAATGATGATAATCGCTGGCGTCGTTGGCTTTCTGCTTACCAGAGGTCTCAACCGGTTTAGTCGTCAGGGGTTTAGATTAGTCGATAAAGATAAAAGGCTGACTTAAGTAGGCATCATTGATGGAGCTAGTTAATCCGTTTCATCGCTGAGCCAACTGAAAGAGGGTTGAAATATTATCTTCAATTTTTTCGGCTATTTCTTCTTTGCTCTCTTGGCGCAATTCGGCTAATCGTTCAAAAACATCAATAACACGCAGAGGTGAATTATCTTCGCCTTGAAAACCATTTAGCGGCATCGAAGGTGCATCTGTTTCTAATACTAGGCTACTCAAAGGTAAGCGCTTAATGGCTTTTATTGTTTTCTCCGCTCTAGGGTAGGTGATAGTGCCACCGATGCCTAACTTAAATCCCAAATCTATATATTGGCAAGCCTGCTGGTAGCTTCCTGAAAAAGCATGAATAATACCTCCTCGGGAAACTTTTATTTGTTTTAACAGTGTGATCGTTTCGTTGTGCGTGCGCCGGTGATGAACAATAATCGGCAGTTGATGCTGTTGTGCAAGGTTAAGTTGGAATTCAAAAAATAACATTTGTTGGTTAATATTATCTTGCTGCTTTGCGATAACGCCATCAAGCCCAGCTTCGCCAATTGCAATTATTTGCGTTTTATTCTCTAATATTTTTTGCGCTAAGTCATCGAGATTTTTTTGCGCTAATCCCTCTAAAAACCAAGGATGAATACCTAAGCAGGCAAAAACATTGCAACCACTCAAAGGTTGGTTTTTATTATGGTGGGCTAAGGCTAAAACATTTTGCCAGTTATCTGGTCTAACCGCAGGAACAATAATTTGATGAATACTTTCTTTTGCACATTGCTCAAGCAGTAAATTTGTTGAAGCACTACCTTTATGGGTAAAAGCTTTGAAATCTAAATGACAGTGGCTATCGGTAAATTTCATAAATTAATCGGCTTTACTTGAAGTGTAAATAATGGATGTGTGAAATTATAGCTTATCTAAAGTTTAGCTTGGTGATTACTGTCTTAGCTTTGCTGCTCTTTTTTCCAAAGCGCCAAGCACATTTTCTAATTTAAAATGCTCGATAAATTTTGGCTCGGGTTGTTGCTCTCTTAATAATATATCGGCTAGATAAACGGCTTGTGCGATACCAAATGATTTTTTTAAGAGCTTATCCGGCTGATGATGCATAACTACCGCCTCAATTAAATGATAAGAAAAGCTCCACAGGTGCAGGAGATAGCCACCAACATGGTTATGATCTGTGCCAAATATTTTTTGCTCTAAGGCATTATTGTTGGCATTTTTAAGCCGATATTCAAAATATGTTTTTGTAAGTGTTGGGTCCATCTCAAATAGTACAATTTTACCAATGTCGTGCAATAAACCCGCAAGTAGAGCATCTCGCTTAAGTTCTACTTTCACCATTGAAGCGGCCAAGCGGGCCGTTGATAAACAGTGTAGTTGTTCTTTGATCAATGAAAAGTCAGCAATGTCGGGTTCATAAGAAAAAAGTTCAGCCGTCATAACAATACAGCAGAGTGTTTCTAGTCCCATACGTGTTATTGCTTCGCTAATATCGTTGATTGGCTTGCCTTGGTTCATAAAGGAACTATTGGAAAACTGCAATACTTTAGCGGCTAATGCTGGGTCTTGAGAAATTATCTCTGATATTTTTCCTGAATCGGTATTACTTTCTTCTAAAATTGCATTGAGTTGTAAATAGACTTTGGGTGGGCTTGGTAATGTTTTAACTTTGGCAACTGCCTTGATAATATGATCTTTGGTGATCGCTTTATTATCATCGCCAAGGGCTGTGATGGTTTGATGAATATTTTCAACGTTAAGCGGCAGTGCGTAAGTGTAATGGCAATTATTAGCGGCTTGACCATTAAGCTGGCTCTGTGCAATGTTATCATTAGTAATTGCTATTCGTATCATAGCAGGATGTTTAAGTGCTATGGCTTTAAGAAGATCTAAGCCACTTATTTGTCCTAAATCCAATACGCTAATAATAGCGTCAAATTTATATTTCTTTAAGGCTTTCAGGGCATGTTTGCCGTTATCAACATAAGCGGTTTGGCAAGGACCATTATAAAATGCCTGCTTTAATGGCAAGAGTTTTTGGTCTGTATTATCAACGATTAGCACTTTCATTTATTGACACTTCCTACCTTAATACTTGCTCTATGCTGAAACTATTTCAATTTTTTGGCATTGACCCTTGAGTAAACAAGGGCTAATGCCATATGTGCTTTTATGCAGACTACATGCGTTCCATAACGTCAATGCCAAGAATATCTAAGCCTTGTTTTAAGGTTTTCGAGATACTTAAACAAAGTGCTAAGCGAGACTGTTTTACATCTTGGTCAATACCCTCTTTGAGAATAGGGCAAGCCTCGTAGAAGCTCATGTATAAACTCGCTAACTCATATAAATAATTACACAATAGGTTAGGCATAGATTCGCTAATGACCGCATCTAGCACTTCTTCGAGCTGGAGTAATTTTAACGCTAAGGCTTTTTCTTGTGGTTCAATAATGGTGATATCAGCGCTAAAGTTTACTTGTTCAATTTTTGCCTTGCTGAAAATACTTTGAACACGTGAATAAGCATACTGCAAGTAAGGAGCCGTAGCGCCTTCAAAACTCAACATGGTTTTCCAGTTAAAAATATAGTCGCTGGTTCTATTCTTAGATAAATCAGCAAATTTAACCGCACCAATACCTACTTTTACTGCAATTTCATTTAGCTTATCTTCAGGATAATCTGGATTTTTTTCTTTAATGACCGCTTTTGCACGAACAATGGCTTCATCAAGTAATTCTGCTAATTTTATAGTACCGCCAGTTCTTGTTTTAAATGGCTTACCATCGTCACCCATCATCATACCAAACGGGCAGTGATCATAACCAACATGTTCTGGCAGTAACCCTGCTTTACGCGCTACAATTTCTACTTGTTTAAAATGTAAGCTTTGACGGGCATCGGTAAAAATAATGATACGGTCAGCTTTTAGTTCATTGCTACGGTAGCGACAAGCAGATAAATCTGTGGTCGCATATAAATAGCCACCACCGGTTTTTTGGATGATAAAAACGGGGGCATCACCGTCTTTATTCGCCATTTCATTAATGAAAACCACTTTTGCGCCTTCGCTAACTTCAGCAATACCCTTAGTCATTAATTCATCAACAACCTTGGGTAAATCTTCGTTATACGCACTTTCGCCCATGATATCGTCGCGGGTTAAAGTAACATTAAGTTTTTGATAAATATCTTCACTGTGGGCAATAGATATATCAATGAATAATTTCCATAAGACTAAGCAATCTTTGTCGCCACCTTGCAGTTTTACCACATAATTACGAGCACGGTCAGCAAAGCCTTCTTCGTTATCAAAACGTACTTTCGCTTCGCGGTAAAAGTTTTCTAAATCAGAAAGTGCAGTTTCAGCAACTTCGTTGGCATTGAGTTTGTCGCTTAAGTGCGCCAATAACATGCCAAATTGTGTGCCCCAGTCACCCATGTGATTCTGGCGGATGACTTTGTCACCACGAAACTCTAATGCACGTACTACTGCATCACCGATAATGGTTGAACGCAAGTGGCCAACATGCATTTCTTTGGCAAGGTTTGGCGCTGAATAATCAACAATAACCGTTTGTTTTTTGTCTTCTTCAGTGGCACCACGTTGGGTTACACCTAATTTTTCATCATCAGTCATTTTAGCGAGTTGAGCGGCTAACCATGATTTGTCTAAATGAATATTAATAAACCCCGGTCCGGCTAATTCTATATGGTCAGCAATACCAGCTAAATCTAAGTGGTTAACAACGGTGGTCGCTAATTCGCGTGGGTTCATTTTCAGTTTTTTAGCTGCACCCATAACACCATTTGCTTGGTAGTCACCAAAATTAGGGCGACTTGACAGGCTTACCGCTGGGTTAGTGCCTTCAGGCAATCCAGCCAAAACCATGGCCGCAGATACTTTTTCACTTAGTAATTGCTTAATATTCATTTTGATCTCTGTTTTCTTTTAATAGAAATTATTTGCTCATTTTTTGCAAGTATATGGCATTTTAGCAAAGCGTTTGTTACTTTTTATTGGTGAGTTTAGTTTACTAAATAAGCCAATAAAAAGTATCGAACAACGCGGGTAAAATACCTACTACGCAGAAAAACTTAGTGTTCTCGGGTCTTGTGGAACTGAATGTCAGGATGACGCTCTTGTGCCAAATTCAAATTCACCATAGTTGGAGCAATATACGTTAAGTTATTACCACCATCTAGTGCTAAATTGTCATAAGCTTTTTTGCTAAATTGCTCTAGTGTTCTTTCATTATCACAAGTACACCAGCGTGCAGTTGCTACACTTATCGGTTCGTATATAGCGTCAACTTTATATTCAGTTTTTAAACGTTGTACAACGACTTCAAACTGCAATACACCGACCGCGCCAACTATCATCTCGTTTGAGTTGAAAGGTCTGAATACTTGCACAGCACCTTCTTCTGAAAGTTGTATTAAACCTTTTTGTAATTGTTTAGCTTTTAATGGATCACGTAAACGAATACGACGAAACATTTCAGGGGCAAAGTTTGGAATACCACTAAATTTCATCATTTCGCCTGAAGTAAAGGTATCACCGATTTGAATACTACCGTGGTTATGTAAACCGATAATATCGCCGGCATATGCTTCTTCTACATGTGCACGGTCTCCAGCCATAAACGTTACGGCATCGGCAATTTTTACATCTTTGTTAATACGTACTTGACGCATTTTCATGCCTTTTTCGTATTTACCTGAGCAAATACGCATAAAAGCAATACGGTCACGGTGTTTTGGATCCATGTTCGCTTGAATTTTAAAAACAAAGCCAGTGAATTTTTCTTCTTGAGCGGTTACTTCTCTAACATCAGTTAAACGAGGTAAAGGTTTTGGTGCCCATTTAGTTAAACCATTAAGCATATGGTCAACACCAAAATTACCTAAAGCCGTACCAAAGAATACTGGCGTTAGTTCACCTTTTAAAAACTCTTCCAAATTAAATTCATGTGATGCACCCGCAACCAGTTCTAATTCTTCACGTAAATCGTCAGCATAAGTTCCAATGACCTTATCTAACTCTGGGTTATCAAGCCCTTTGATAATTCTTTCTTCTTGGATCATATGGCCAAGTCCTGACTTATATAAAAATATTTCGTCAGTTAAAATGTTATAGACACCTTTAAATTCTTTACCCATACCAATCGGCCAAGTAATAGGGGCACATTTTATTTTCAGCACATCTTCCACTTCATCCATAACTTCCATTGGGTCACGAACATCACGATCCATTTTATTCATAAAAGTAATGATGGGCGTATCACGTAAACGCGTTACTTCCATTAACTTAACAGTTCGTGCCTCAACACCTTTAGCTACGTCGATAACCATTAAGCATGAATCAACCGCGGTGAGTGTTCTGTAGGTATCTTCTGAAAAGTCCTCGTGACCAGGTGTGTCCAGTAAATTAACTAAACAACCGTTATAAGGAAATTGCATTACAGAGGTCGTGATAGAAATACCACGCTCTTTCTCCATTTCCATCCAGTCAGACTTTGCATGCTGGCCTGATTTTTTACCTTTTACCGTGCCGGCTCGTTGTAAAGCCTGACCAAAAAGTAATACTTTTTCAGTGATGGTGGTTTTACCCGCATCAGGATGAGAGATAATTGCGAAAGTACGTCTTAGATTGACTTCATTAGCCTGTAGCGTTGTCATGTTTTAAAAGTTCTCTTTGGTGTACATGCTGATGCACATAAAATGCTTTTTTTAAATACTGAAAGGACATGTGAACAATCCTAAATTTTGCGCGCATTGTACCATAAATATAAATAGCCGCATTAGGGGACTGTCTTTAAATGATTATTTTTAGCAAGAATCCGAGACATTAACACTTTTTCTTTTGTTATTTGATTAAGTGGTAAGTGATCGTGCAGATAATAATTATTTGATTGGTTATTTTTAAGGTTGAGATTCAATAATAAATTCAATACAAGCTGGTTTTTTTGAATTTAATAAAGAGATTAATAGTCATGTTATTTGAAAGTCTTGATCGAAATCAATATCTCACCTTCGAGTATAAGATAAATTACTCTTTGGGTAGAAAGTCTGAAATATGATGTAAAAATAACGAGATAGCATGGTTGATTTAGCTAGAAGAAACTTTTTTAAAGCAAAAAAATTAACAACCGCTCCGGCAATCAGATTGCCTTGGGTGCTCAATGAAGCCACTTTTATTGATGGCTGCACACAATGTGGTGACTGTTTAACGTCTTGTCCTGAAAATATCATTCAAAAAGGTGATGGCGGTTTCCCTGAAGTTAACTTTTTAAAAGGAGAGTGTACTTTTTGTCAAGCGTGCGTTGAAAGTTGTCAACAGCCACTTTTTGCCGAACGTGCACTTGCTCCAGAAGTAAATGCTTGGGATTTAGATATCTCCATAAAGGGCGATTGCTTAGCGGTTAACGATGTGTTTTGTCAAAGTTGTCAAGATAGCTGTGAGACAGAAGCTATATCTTTTAAATATATAAATTCATCAGTACCACAACCCCAGATAAAACTTAGTGACTGCACAAATTGTGGGGCCTGTGTTGCTATTTGCCCGCAATCATCTATTGAATTAACACCAAAAAATTCTGTGGGTGAGCAACCCACACATACTAATAGGAGAGTTATATGAGCGCTCTTGAACAAATGATTTGGAATATCTTAGGATATTCATCGATGCCTGTTATTTTTTTAGCTGGTTTTGCCGGTACCGCTTTAGTCGCTATCGCACTTTTAAAAATGTTAGGTATTAAGCCGGCAGGGGAATAATCGTGATCAATCTACTAGAAGAAAAACCTATTAATATTGCTGGTGTGCTTTTTGTTGCTCAGCCAAGTAATACCGCGAAAGTGGCCGAAGAACTGGGCGGATTTCCTGGCGCTGAAGTGCATGAGATTGCTGATAACGGCTCTATGGTGGTTACCATAGAAGAAAATGATTTAAACAGAGGTGAAAAAGGCAAAGGCCTTATTAACACCATTACAGATATGAGTAATTTACCGGGTGTGATCTCTTCATCATTGATTTTTCATCATAATGATTATGGGCTACCACAACATCAGGGGATAAAGGTATGACATTAACAAGACGTGATTTTATAAAAGCGAACGCCATTGCAGCAACAGCTGTCGCCGCAGGTATCGCCGTGCCATCTTCAGCTTCAAACTTGCTGACTAAATCGTCGGATACTACCATTAAATGGGATAAAGCCCCTTGTCGTTTTTGTGGCACAGGTTGTAGTGTGCTTGTTGGAACACAAGAAGGAAAAGTGGTGGCGACTCAAGGTGACCCTCAAGCAGAAGTTAACAAAGGTCTTAACTGTATTAAAGGTTACTTTTTATCCAAAATTATGTATGGGAAAGACCGATTAACTCAACCGTTATTACGGATGAAAGATGGTGTTTATGCCAAAGAAGGTGAGTTTACACCGGTAAGCTGGGATACCGCCTTTGATGTTATGGCTGAAAAATTTAAAGCCGCTTTAAAGAAAAAAGGCCCGACCTCAGTTGGTATGTTTGGTTCGGGTCAGTGGACTGTTTGGGAAGGTTATGCCGCTTCAAAATTAATGAAAGCGGGCTTTTTAACCAACAACCTTGATCCTAATGCTCGTCACTGTATGGCGTCAGCTGTGGGTGGTTTTATGCGTACCTTTGGTATCGACGAACCTATGGGTTGTTATGATGATTTAGAACACGCCGATGCATTTGTCCTTTGGGGTTCTAATATGGCGGAAATGCATCCTATTTTATGGTCGCGTTTAGCTGACCGTCGTTTAAGTCATCCTCATGTAAAAGTAAACGTATTATCAACGTATAAGCATCGAAGTTTTGAACTTGCTGATAACGGTATGATTTTTACACCACAAACAGATTTAGCGATATTAAACTTTATTGCTAATTATATTATTCAAAATAACGCCGTTAACGAAGATTTCATGAAAAAGCATGTCAATATTCGCGAAGGTGTTACTGATATTGGTTATGGTTTACGTCCTACTCATCCATTACAAAAAGCGGCTAAAAATCCTGACAGTGGCGCATCTAAACCGATGAGCTTCGATGACTTTGCTAAATTTGTTAGCACTTATAGTATTGAATATACATCAAAACTTTCGGGTGTTTCTGAAGATAAATTATTAACGCTGGCTAAACTTTATGCGGATCCTAAAGTTAAAGTGACTTCGTTTTGGACGATGGGTTTCAATCAACATACTCGTGGTGTTTGGGCAAATAACCTCATGTACAACGTGCATTTATTAACGGGTAAAATATCTGAACCGGGTAACAGCCCGTTTTCATTAACCGGACAGCCGTCAGCCTGTGGAACGGCGCGTGAAGTAGGGACTTTCTCACATAGATTACCTGCCGATCTCGTTGTTAAAAACCCTAAGCATAGAGCGATAGCTGAAAAAATATGGAAATTACCTGAAGGCACTATTCCACCTAAACCCGGTTACCATGCAGTTCTGCAAAATCGTATGCTTAAAGATGGCGAATTAAATGCATATTGGGTTATGTGTAATAACAACATGCAAGCCGGACCAAATATTAATGAAGAAGGGATCCCTGGCTATCGTAATCCAGAAAATTTCATTGTCGTTTCAGACCCTTACCCAACGGTAACGGCACAGGCGGCTGACTTGATTTTACCTACTGCTATGTGGGTAGAAAAAGAGGGAGCGTACGGCAATGCAGAGCGCCGTACACAGTTTTGGCATCAACAAGTGAATGCGCCAGGTGAAGCGCGTTCAGATTTATGGCAAATAGTTGAATTTTCTAAACGTTTTAAAATTGAAGAAGTATGGCCTGAAGAATTACTTGCCAAGAATCCTGAATACCGTGGCAAAACTATGTTTGACGTGCTTTATGCAAACGGTAACGTAGATAAATTCCCAATGAGTGAATCCAAAGGTGATACTAACTTTGAAGGTGATTATTTTGGTTTCTATATTCAAAAAGGCTTATTTGAAGAATATGCAACCTTTGGCCGAGGACATGGTCATGATTTAGCCCCCTTTGATCGCTATCACGAAGAGCGTGGCCTTAGATGGCCGGTTGTTAATGGTAAAGAAACTAAGTGGCGTTTTCGTGAGGGGCACGACCCTTATGTAGAGAAAGGCAGTGAAGTGCAGTTTTATGGCCATAAAGATAAAAAAGCCAATATATTTGCCTTACCCTACGAACCAGCGGCAGAGTCACCTGATGAAGAATTCGACTTATGGCTGAGTACCGGTCGTGTTCTTGAACATTGGCATTCAGGCTCTATGACTGCGCGTGTACCTGAACTTCATAAAGCATTTCCTGATGCGGTGTTATTTATCCACCCTGACGATGCTAAAGCAAGAGGTTTACGCCGTGGTGATGAGGTTTTGATTGAATCTCGTCGAGGTGAAGTGAAATCTCGTGTTGAAACTCGTGGCCGTAATAGACCCCCGAAAGGTTTAGTTTTTATGCCTTGGTTTGATGCAAAACAATTGGTTAATAAGTTAACCCTAGATGCTACCGATCCCTTGTCTAAACAAACTGACTTCAAAAAATGTGCGGTGAAAGTGAAAAAAGTCACTGTTTAGCACTAATTAAATTTACTTAATCTACCGGGTAGAGGTAAAAAATGAAAATATTATCAATAATAATGATAACAGCCAGTTTAGCCATGGCATTAAGCGTACAAGCTTATCAAGAAGTAACGACAGGCGGTTTAGAGACTATTCGTGGCATAGCTAAAATTAATGAAACCAAAAGTGCAGAAGCGCTTAAACGTGTCATTAAAGATAAAAATCCTATTCAGCGTAATTATGTGCATCAACCACCTGTTGTGCCTCATCAAACACGTGGTTATCGGGTCAATAAAGACAGTAATAAGTGTTTAACTTGTCATGGTTGGAAATATGCGAGAGAAACCGGCGCAACCAAAATAAGTTTAACGCACTTTGAAACACGTGACGGTAAAACACTGTCAGATGTTTCTCCGCGTCGCTACTTTTGTTCTCAATGCCATGTTACACAAGCTGATGCACCTGAGTTAGTTGATAATCTTTTTAAACCCGTTGAATCGTTAGGTAATGATTAAATAATGGTTTATCTAAACGTAATTTAGGGGATTAACATGACTAAAAAATCAAAAATAAAAAGCTTACTTTCGTATTTAAAGTCGCCAAGCAGTGCCGCCTTATGGTTTATTTTAGCTATCGGCTTTGCTGGCGGTGTTATCTTTTGGGGGGGATTTAATACCGCCCTTGAAGTGACCAATACCGAAGAGTTCTGCATTAGTTGTCATGAAATGGAAGATAATGTTTATGAAGAATACAAAGAAACTATTCATTACTCTAACCGTTCTGGCGTTCGTGCTACTTGTCCTGACTGCCATGTTCCCAAAAAATGGACTCATAAAATCGTTCGTAAAATTGCGGCGAGTAAAGAAGTTTGGGGTATGCTTACTGGCTTGATCGACACAAGAGAAAAGTTTCAAGATCATCGCCGTGAATTGGCAGAACGTGAATGGAAACGCATGAAAGAGAATGATTCACTGGAATGTCGTAATTGCCATAACTTTGAGTACATGGACTTTTCAGAACAAGGTAATCGCAGTGTTAAAATGCACTCAAGTGCACTGGCTTCTGGCGAAAAAACCTGTATAGATTGCCATAAGGGTATCGCCCATGAATTACCAGACATGAAAGGTGTTGAAAATTGGTAGTTTACTTACTTGTGTGAATAGCTTAAACGCTTATTCGTGAAACCGTGATATGTAAAAGCCTCTTTAATTGTCATGATTAAAGAGGCTTTATTTTGTTTCGTGTATGATGGTTTTAACTCTTGTCGCTCTTATTGTTGAAGCAGCTTTTTTACTGAACCCTATTAACTGGAATCTCATTTATGCCTGCTTTATTAGGTATTAGAGCACTTTTTTCATGACTATAGCGTCTTCATAACCGAAACCAGAGGCACTTGGGTAGTAACCTGTTCTTCTGCCAGTTTCAATAAAACCACTATTGATATACATCATTTGAGCACTGATGTTCTTTGCTCGAACTTCTAACCAAATAACTGTATTGTTAAGTTGTTTTGATTGCATAAAAAAGTGTTCTAGTAATGCTTTACCATAACCCTTGCCCTGCAGTGTTGGTAATACACAAACATCCATTAACGTTGCTTCACCAGCGACATGCTCGCCAATATAAAACCCCACTAACTCATTATCCACTTGTAAGTAATGACCAAAATATCGCGCGCCAATACAGCTGTTAAAGGTTTTTTCACTCCATGGGTGAGAGTGACAAGCATTCTCTATAGGGATTAATAAGTCTACGTCGTTACTTGATATTTTATGATAGCTAAAGGTCATTTTATTGAATTTCTTGTAGTTTTTGCCAAAGTGTTTGTTTTAATAGCGGAGAATTTTTCAAAACGTTAATCGACGGGGTAACCAAGTGATGCTTTGTTAGTGATATATCAGTCTGTTCACTAAATTGCCAGGTTAATAAACCTATCGATAAGGCATTATTATTGCAACTTACTTCACCAATAGAGCAACCTAAAGAATGCAGGATGTCGGTAAATATATGAGTATCAACTAATGTAGCAAGTTCAATGTCTAAATAAAGAGGGTGGTCGCTATTGTTCGTTTTTTCGCTATTTTTTAACTGCCAAAGTTCAATACCCATAGCCTGCAAGTGCGAAAACTGTCTTTTAGTCATGGTCATAAATTAAGGCGATAAAGCATAGCGTAAGTAAGAAGCACATAATGACAGAATTTTCACTTAATACCAAATATACCCGTTATTATTGGTGGTGTATTAATCCTGTGACTCTCAATTAATCGCAAATTAAAAGATAAAGCCATTGTACTTTATAGCGTTTTGATTTGAGTCATGACTAGTTGCTCTAACTCTTTAAAACCAATGGCTTTACTGAAATAATAACCTTGATACTCCTGACAGTTTAATTGTTGGAGAAACGCTAAATGCTCACTTAATTCCACGCCTTCTGCGATAACACTTAAATTTAAATTATTAGCTAAGTTAATAATAGAGCGAACAATACTTTGATCGATTGAAGATTCATGCATTCCCATAATAAACGAACGGTCAATCTTGAGAATGTCGATAGGAAATTGTTTTAAGTAACTTAAAGAAGAAAAACCTGTACCAAAATCATCTAATGAAAGCTTAAAGCCAAGTGCCTTAAGCTGTTGCATGGTTAAAATAGCGATATCTATTTTATCCAGTAACATGCCTTCAGTAATTTCAATTTTTATCCTGGCGGGAGAGATGCCATATTGGTTTAGTTTCGCTTTTAAAAGTGCAATAAGGGCTGCTGAATCAGAAAACATTTTTGCTGATAAATTAATGGCAATAGGTCCAAAGTCTAACGCTTGTTTTTGCCATAAAGCAACTTGAGCGAAGACCTTATTTATTGCGATTTTATCAAGTTGGTCTATTAGACCAAGCTTTTCAGAAAAGGGAATAAAACTGTCAGGGTAAATAATATTACCGTCCGCTTCAACCCACCGGATTAAGGCCTCTGCCCCCGAAATCAAGCCAGATTTAGTATCAACAAAGGGTTGATAATAAAATTCAAAGGTCTCATTTTTTATTGCTGTGAGTAGCCTTTGTTCTTGCGCTAATTGTTCTGCAACTTCACTGTTCATGCGCTGTTCAAAAAATTGATAATTATTCTTTTTTTGAGCTTTAATATCAAAGATTGCTAACGCTGCTTTTCTTAATAGCTCCTGAGGAACATCAGCATCTTCAGGGTATCGAGTAATGCCAATGCTTGCGGTAACAGGCAACTGGTGGTCATCAAATACATATGCAGTGTCAAAACAAGACAGTATTTTCCGTGCAACAGCGATAGCGCCATAATTAGGGTCAGAAAGCTCAACTAAAATACAAAATTCAGCACCATTAATACGTGCAATAACGTCTTTTGGGTATAATACCGTACTTAAACGATCGGCAATTTCACGGATAACTTCATCACCGGCACTATGGCCATAAGTGTCATTAATTTTTTTGAAACTATTTACATCAAGTAATAGTACGGTTGGTGACTTTTGAGAGCGTTGAGAGTTCAAAGAAGATTGGACAATCAATTCATGCAATAGGGTTCTATTAGGCAATTCGGTTAAATCATCGTGGGTAGCAAGCTTACTTAATTGCTGTTGTATTTTTACTTTTTCAGTAATGTCTCTAAAAACACCAAGATAATGGATAATTTCATTATTATCGTTTGTTATCGCTTCAATCTCTAATTCTAAACTATAAATTTCACCGGTAGATTTTTGATCAAAAAGCTCTCCTAACCAACTACCATGCACCATAGCCTGAGCGCGCAATTTTTCAGATAAATCAGCAGGCTGGCCATTTATTTCTGCAAAAACTACCTTTTGACCTATTACTTCAGACTTATGCTTGTGGGTGTGTGTCACGTAAGCATTGTTTACTACTTCAATTTCGAAGTTTTTATTGGTTATCCATACTGCATCAGCTGTATTCTTAAAAGCAATAGACAATAACATCAACTGTTCTTCATTGGCTCTGATTTCATTATTGTGGCGTGTTAAACGTACTTTTTCTTTTCGTATATAATGACGATTTACCGTAAGTAATAAAATGATTAAGGAAAATAGACTAATAACAATGGTCACAACACTTTGATTTTTTGCTGACTGTAGCTCTAATGTTTGTAATTGATTTTCAGCTTGTAATAAGTTGATCTTTTTCTGTTTTACTTCTGCTTTATATTGATTTTGTAGGACCCTGATTGATTTTTGCTGTGCTTCGTCATTAAGTTTATTAATTAACAGGATATGTTTTTCATAAAAATTAAAGGCTTGTTGCCATTTTTTCTGCGCTTGATAAGCTTTGCTGATGCGTTTATAAGTCTCTGCTTCAAGTTGTTGAAGTTTGGTCTCTTGATAGTAAAGTAATGCGCGATTATAAATGGCTAAAGCTCGAAGAGGCTCTCCCTGCAGTAGATAAATATCGCCAATAAAGCCTTCCGCACTAATTTGTGATTTTTTATTCTTAGTTGCTGCAGTTAATTGCAACGCTTCTTCTAATTGCTTTTTTGCTAATGTTAATTCATTAATTGTAATGTAGGCATCGGCGAGACCAATAATGGCGCCTAATGTCTCTTTAGGAAAATATTTACTGTCAGGGTGATTAATCGCTTTTTTATAGGATACGATTGCATTCTCATACTGTTTGAGCTCGGTATAATAAATACCTTGATTTGAAATGTTAATGATATAAAGCGCACTGTCGTTAAGCTGTTGTGATATCTCTATAGGTCTCTCTAAATATTTTAAGGCAGCATGAAAATCTTTTTGTGCCCAGCTAATTAGGGATAAATTATTAAGCGCCGCCGCGACACCTTGTAAAGCCTGCAAGTCTTCATATAAACGCAAACTAGTAATAAAATACTGTTGTGCTTGGTCATAGTCGCCAATTGAGAAATACGAAATACCAGTTAAATTATTAATTTCAGCAACATCTCGGTTGGTCAGGTAGACATCATCATTTAAAATACTGTTATTTTTTTTTATTATTACGTTGTTCATCTGATTAAATAACGCCAAGGAAATCTTTAATGCTGGCAGATGTTGTTGATCATTTTGTAACTCAAGCAGCTGATTTTTTTTTGATAGAAGATTTAACGCGAGTAAGGATTTTTTTGAAATGATTTGATTAAGGTTTTTTTTAAAGCGATCTAGCCATCGTTGAGCATTAACAGTATCTCCTTGTAAGATAGCATTGTAATGCAACTGATTAATAATTAGTGCTTCAAAGCGCTTGTTTTCAAACGGCGTTACTTGTTCAAGCAGTTTAGTATAGCTATTTTCTTTTTCTTGAAATGAAATCGACGTATTATTACGGATAGACTGATAATCGGTATCTAAATTTACTTCACTGGTTATTTCTGTGGCAACAGCGCTAAATATTATAAAATATAAAGAAAATAATAAAGAGGGTGATTTTATTTGGGGCACAGTACTAAAAAGTGTCAAATTATTCCAGTCAGATATTATTAGAAGCAATAAATATATTATAGGTTATATTTTTATTTCTTCACCTAAATATAAATTATACTTTAATAAGTATAACGACCGCTCTTATTTAGATATGACAGAGTAACTATTAGGTTTACGATGATTTATAAAGATAATACTATTGATCTTAGCTAGAAATAGCTAAGAAAATAATTGGCAGGGGTGGAGAGATTCGAACTCCCAACCGTCGGTTTTGGAGACCGCTGTTCTACCAATTGGAACTACACCCCTGCAACGGATTCGAATTATACGCAAGCAATAGCAAAGGTAAAGCGCTAAAGTCAAAAAAAATGAAATAAATGACTGTTTGCTTAAAATAACAACATTGCGTTTGTTTTAAACTCAATTATTGTCAGGTAAAGCAAACAATCACAGATACAATATTAATTATTACAAAAACGTAGTGCCTCTGGGTAGGGGAATACATCTTCAAATTTACCCGTAGCCACACTTTTTTGGCATTGTTGCCAAAAACTGGCTTCTAACAAATCGGCATGATGTAATAAAAAAGCATTGCGGTATTTCTTATTTGCCAACGCAAAAGTCGCAATTTCCTCTGGAAACATGTCGCCAGGTGCTACCGAGTACCAAGGTTCTGCTGCATAAATTTGTTCCTCGGTAATGGCTTCTGGTTTCACCCTAAAGTTAACTTCATCCATATAGGTTATTTCATCATAATCGTAAAATATGACTCGTCCGTGTCGGGTTACGCCAAAGTTTTTGAGTAACATGTCGCCGGGGAAAATATTGGCAGCAATTAACTGTTTGATCGCGCTGCCATAGCCATACATTGCTTCTTCAATTTCCTCATCACTCGCTTTAGCTAAATATAAATTGAGCGGTGTCATACGACGCTCAATATATAAATGTTTGATGATAATTAATTCATCTTCAAAACGAATAATAGATTGAGCAACATTGAGCAGCTCTGTTAATAATTCTTCACTAAAACGGTCTTTGGGAAAAGCAACTTCAGAGTATTCCATGGTGTCAGCCATTCGTCCAACTCGGTCATGTAATTTAACTAAGCGATATTTTCCTTTAACTTCTTGCTTAGTCATGGTCTTACTTGGGGCAAATTTATCTTTTATAATTTTAAAAACATAAGGGTAAGAGGGTAAGGTAAATACTGACATCACCATACCTTTAATACCTGCAGCTAATTCAAACTTGTCATCACTTGCGTCGAGGTGATTGAGAAAATCGCGATAAAACTGTGTTTTACCTTGTTTATGAAAACCAATGGCTGAATATAAATCGGCTAAGGTTTTATGAGGAATTAAGCGTTTTAAAAATTGCACTAAAGCAAAAGGGTGCTGACAGTCGACAAAAAAGTAAGCGCGGGCAAAACCGAAAACTACCGCCATATTTGCCCCTTCGGTTAACAAAGCATCTATGTATAATCCTGCTGCTTTTCCTTCTTTTTCATTATTAACAATAGGGACAATAAAAGGTGTTTCACCGCCAGGAGAAATAACGCGACCAATAATATAAGCCCCTTTGTTACGATAGAATATAAAATCAAGAATATCGAACTTCAATTCGCTAAGTTTATATCGTGTTTTATGTGCTTGAACGCGAAAAGACTTTATAAGACTTTTCATGTCTCTTTCTAAGTTAACAAAGGGAATGTTGAAGTTGGCATTATTCATAATAGCCGCAATAGTTTGCTCTAGGCCTAACTCACTTGGCAAATAGCGCGTGTATATAACCGGACTGGCAATGTTTTCTATTTTTTCAACGGTACTTTTTACAAAAATAAAAGCATTGTGGTAGTACTTACGTTCAAATAAATGACAAAAGATAGAGTTATAAAAACTCTCTGCTAGCTCTGGTTGATGGTGTTCTTTTAATAAATCGACGTAACTTACCTTAACGTTTTGCCATAAAAGCTCGTCAAGATTCGAGACAAAAAAATCTTTTTTAATGGTCTCAAGTGTTTCTTCAACACGTTTATCATAAAAGTCTGTTCTACTTTTTGCTGCATCTTGAACCGCTTGCCATTGGCAGAGTTCAAAGCGTTTTTTTGCGGATTGAGTAATTTCACTAAAAAGATAGATATGTCGCTCAAAGCCATTCAGGATGGTTTTAGCGAGAGCAAAAGCAATATTGTTCATGATATTTTCAACTATAAATTTATCGATAATCTCAGCATACGGTAAATTGTCAAAAAGGGGAGATAAAGTTTCCAATATGATGATTATAAACAAGGTAAATACAGAGCTGTTTTATATTTAAGGTCTCTTGACCCTTTATTGCCACTGTATCGGCGTTATTACTTGCTATTGTTGGCGCTGAACACTAAAATTACGCGTTTTTTATTCTCTTAAAATAGATATTCTAATTGGTATTTACATGCGCGTAGCTGACTTTTCTTTTGATTTACCCGAAGAACTTATTGCCCGATATCCGAAAGCGGATCGTACCTCAAGTCGTTTAATGTCTGTTAACGGTAATAGTGGTGAAATCCTTGATCTTGGATTTACCGACATTATTGAACAACTTAATGCTGGTGATCTACTTATCTTCAATAATACCCGCGTAATACCCGCACGTATGTTTGGACAAAAAGAAAGTGGTGGGAAAATTGAAGTTTTGGTTGAAAGGATCCTCGACGAAAAACGTTTTCTTGCTCATATTCGTGCCAGTAAGTCACCAAAAGTGGGTAACAAACTTATTCTAGAAGGCAAAGTCTCTGCGACTATGCTTGGTCGCCATGGTGCTCTATTTGAATTAGAAATACAGGGTGAACAATCAGTTTTATCTGTGCTTGAAGAAATTGGCCATATGCCATTACCTCCGTACATAGACCGTCCTGATGAAGACAGCGATCGTGAAAGATATCAAACTGTTTATAATGAAAAACCTGGTGCGGTTGCTGCACCTACCGCAGGTTTACATTTTGATGAAAATTTATTAGAAAAAATAAAAGCTAAGGGTGTCGATCTCGCTTTTATTACCTTACACGTTGGCGCGGGTACTTTTCAGCCAGTAAAAGTCGATGAAATAGCCGACCATATTATGCATGCTGAGTATGTTGAAGTATCTGACGAAGTTGTTCAACAGATAGCCCTTACAAAAGCGAATGGCGGTCGCGTTATCGCAGTTGGTACAACATCGGTACGTTCTATAGAAAGTGCCGCTAAGGTGGCTAAAGATAAAGCTTTACCGCTTAGCGCTTTTTATGGTGACACTGATATCTTTATTACCCCAGGATATGAATTTCAAGTGATTGATGCCTTAATCACTAATTTTCATTTATCAGAGTCAACACTGTTAATGCTCGTTAGCGCCTTCTCGGGTTACGAACACATGATGTCTGCATATCAACATGCAGTGCATGAAAAATATCGTTTTTTCAGTTATGGCGATGCGATGTTTTTAACGAAAAAAGATTACAATATTTAAGATGACATACAAAGCGTTTAATAATTTATAATAAACAACCGCTAGCCTGTTTCGCTAGAGGGTTTGGAGAAAGTCTATATGACAGATAAAACAGTAGCACCAGTGACTAAACCAGTAAAAAGCAAGATGAAGTATCAATTAATCAATACTGACGGTAAAGCACGTCGAGGCCGTTTAACGTTTGATCGCGGTACAGTAGAAACGCCAGCGTTTATGCCAGTAGGGACTTATGGCACGGTTAAAGGCATGAAAATGGAAGATGTTGAGGCAACAGGCGCTGAAATTATTCTAGGCAACACTTTTCATCTTATGCTACGTCCTGGTACTGAAATTGTTGAACAGTTTGGCGGTTTACATAATTTTATTAATTGGCAAAAACCAATTCTTACTGACTCTGGTGGTTTTCAGGTGTTCAGTTTAGGTAAAATGCGTAAGATTACCGAAGAAGGGGTTAAGTTTAGTTCTCCTATTAACGGTGATAAAATAATGCTAACCCCTGAACGTTCAATGGAAGTTCAGCGCAGTTTAGATGCCGATGTTGTGATGATTTTTGATGAGTGTACGCCATATCCTGCATCACATGAAGAATCAAAAAGTTCGATGGAATTATCACTACGCTGGGCACAGCGTTCTAAAGTTGCTCATGGCGATAATCAATCAGCTTTGTTTGGTATTGTACAAGGCGGCATGTATGAAGACTTACGTGAAGTTTCTGTTAAAGGTTTAAAAGACATCGAGTTTGATGGTTATGCGATCGGTGGTTTATCAGTAGGTGAACCCAAAGAAGATATGATCCGCATTCTTGATCACACCACCCCCTTGATCCCTGAGAATAAACCCCGATATCTTATGGGTGTTGGAAAGCCTGAGGACTTGGTTGAAGGTGTGCGTCGTGGTATTGATATGTTTGATTGTGTTATGCCAACACGTAATGCCCGAAATGGTCATCTATTTGTGACTAACGGCGTTATTAAAATCCGTAATGCCAGCCACAAAACAGATACAGGGCCATTAGACAGCGAATGTGACTGTTATACCTGTAAAAATTATTCACGCGCTTATTTGCATCATTTAGATAAGTGTAATGAAATTCTAGGCTCACAATTAAATACCTTACATAACTTACATTTTTATCAACGTGTTATGAAAGGATTGCGTGCGGCTATAGAGCAAGGTAAGTTAGACGACTTCGTGAGCGAGTTTTATGCGTTACGCGGATTACCCGTTCCAGAACTAAAATAGCTATTTACACAAATTAAAAGAATTATCCATTTATTAACAATAAAAATCAGAGGAAATTATGAGTTTATTTATCAGTGAAGCACACGCAGCAACCGGCGCACCAGCAGGTGCCGATGGCACATCAATGTTGATCATGCTAGCCGTTTTTGGTTTAGTTTTTTACTTTATGATTTACCGCCCACAAGCTAAGCGTGTAAAAGAGCATAAAGGCCTAATGTCAGCATTATCAAAAGGCGATGAAGTTTTAACACAAGGCGGCATCGTCGGTAAAATTGTGAAAGTTTCAGACGAAAAAGATTATATCGTAGTAAGTGTTGCTGAAGGTACTGAAGTTGTTCTTCAAAAAGCAGCAATCAATGCGGTATTACCTAAAGGCACAATGAAGTCATTGTAATTCGTAGTGGGTTAGTTATTTGCTTAGCTTCTTGCTAAACAAGTTTAGCATTATGACTAACCTGCAATGATTTAAAAGAACGTTAATAAAAAGGATGAACTTGTGCTAAACAAATACCCCTTATGGAAAACACTGATGGTGCTATTTATAGTCGCTTTTGGTGCTTTATATGCTTTACCTAATTTATACCCTGAAGACCCTGCCGTGCAGGTTTCAGGTTTACGTGGCGTTGAAGCCAATGCTGCAACGCTTGATAGCGTAAAGAGCGATTTGACTGCAGATAATATTTCATTCTCAAGTATTGTGCTTGAAAATGGCCAATTACTTGTCCGTTTTAGTGATACCGAGCAACAACTTCGTGCCCGTGATTTGCTTGAGGAAAGTTTAGGCGATAAATTTTCGGTGGCGTTAAATCTTACGCCGGCAACACCTGCATGGTTAGCAAGTGTTGGTGGTACACCGATGAAGTTAGGTTTAGATTTAAGTGGTGGTGTTAGCTTTCTAATGGAAGTGAACATGAGTGAAGCGATAGTTAAAGCGCAAGACGCCTTAGTTGATGACTTTCGTACTGATTTACGTGGCGAAAAAATTCGTTACCGCAGTGTCAAAAAATCGAACGACTCCATCAATGTTCAGTTTCGTAATGCGGAAGACTTAACTACAGCACATGACTTTTTGAAAAAACGCTACCGTGACTTTTTAATGTCAGAAAATGCGGATAATTTAACTTTGTCTGCAAAAATGACCGATGAAAAAATTAAAGAAGTTCGCGAATATGCCTTGCAACAAAACATTACCATTATTCGTAATCGTGTTAATGAATTGGGTGTCTCTGAGCCGCTTGTGCAACGCCAAGGCAAAAAACACATCATCATTGAATTACCCGGCGTGCAAGATACAGCTAAAGCAAAAGAAATTTTAAATGCAACGGCAACTATCGAATTTAGACTCGTTGATACCGACGGCGATTTAAGTGCTGCACTCAATGGCCGAGTGCCAGCGAGCTCTAAGTTATTATATGAACGTGACGGCAAACCTGTTTTATTGAAAAAACGTGTGATGCTAACCGGTGATCATATTGTTGATGCAGGCTCAAGCTTTGACGAATATAGCCGTCCACAAGTAAATATTTCGCTTGATTCTGCCGGCGGTGGAAAAATGTCCAATGGGACTAAAAGTAATATCGGTAAGCCAATGGCGACCGTATTTATTGAATATAAACCCACTGACCGTAAAGATGCTGAAGGGAATACTATTTTTGAAAAAATAGAAGAAGTTATCTCAGTAGCAACCATTCAAGCACGTTTAGGTAAAACCTTCCGCATTACTGGTGCGGGTAGCCAAAGTGAAGCACATAATTTAGCATTATTATTACGTGCTGGAGCGCTTGTCGCACCTATTCAAATTGTTGAAGAGCGAACGGTTGGACCTACATTAGGTGCTGAAAATGTTAGGCTTGGTTTTGAAGCTATTTTAATGGGCTTTGGCTTAGTGTTTATTTTTATGATTATTTATTACCGTGCTTTTGGTGTGGTAGCAAATCTAGCGCTTGGTGCTAACTTAATCTTAATTGTTGGGGTGATGTCGTTAATTCCTGGGGCTACGTTAACGTTACCCGGTATGGCAGGTATTGTACTAACAGTTGGTATGGCAGTAGATGCCAACGTACTTATATTCGAACGTATACGAGAAGAAATACGTGAAGGTAAGTCGATTCAACAATCTATTCACCAAGGATATGAGGCAGCATTTTCAACCATTATTGATGCCAATATTACCACGCTTATTGCGGCACTTATTTTGTATGCTGTTGGTACAGGTCCGATTAAGGGTTTTGCGATAACGTTATCTATCGGTATTCTTACCTCAATGTTTACAGCGGTTGTTGGTACACGAACCGTAGTTAATGCTGTTTGGGGCGGAAAACGTCTCGACAAACTTTCAATATAGGGCGTAGATATTTATGCAAATTTTACAATTAAAAGAAACTGTCGCCTTTATGAGTTACCGCAAGGGAGCATTGATGTTTAGTGTTTTATTGATGCTTGCTTCTGTATTTTCTTTAATGACCAATAAATTAAACTTTGGCCTAGATTTTACGGGTGGAACATTAATTGAGGTGGGTTTTGAAAAAGCGGCTGATTTAAACAAAATTCGTGCGGTAATGGACAGTAATGGCTATCCAGATGCGGTTGTGCAGTTATATGGTACTAGCCGTGATGTGGTTATTCGTTTAGCAGAGCGCGAAGGTTTAAACGTTGAAATGCTCGGTAATGAAGTACTTAGTGCCTTACAAGAAGGCACAGGGCAAACCATGGAAATGCGCCGTATTGAATTTGTGGGTGGCAGCGTCGGCGATGAATTAGCAGAGCAGGGCGGATTAGCGATGTTAACTGCGCTAATTTGTATTCTCGTTTACGTAGCATTCCGCTTTGAATGGCGTTTCGCTTTAGGTTCGGTGTTTGCTTTATTTCATGATGTATTGTTAACACTGGGCTTGTTCTCGGTATTAAAACTTGAGTTTGACCTGACGGTGCTTGCAGCGATATTGGCGGTTATAGGTTACTCACTCAATGATACGATTGTTGTATCTGACCGTATTCGTGAAAACTTTCGTAAATTACGTGAAGGCGGGCCAGCAGATATTATCAATATTTCGTTAACACAAACCTTAAGTCGTACTTTTATAACGTCAATAACCACGTTATTAGTATTAGCTGCACTGTTTTTTAGAGGTGGTGAGCTTATTCATGGTTTCGCAACCGCGTTATTGTTTGGGGTCTTTGTTGGTACTTATTCATCTATTTATGTAGCAAGCTCAGTTGCACTCGCTTTTGGTATTTCTAAAGAAGACTTGATACCAGAAGTGATTGATAAAGAAGGCGCAGATCAAGAAGAGATGACGCCTTAACGTATCAATCAGATAATAAAAGTTGTTAACTAAAAGCCGAGTATTCTTACTCGGCTTTTTATTGTCTTATCAAGAAGATTAACTGATTAGCACCGTTTAAAAGGGCTTATTAATAACTATTAAGATGATATTTGAAATAAAATTGTGCTAATTTTCAATTTTATTAGTGTATGGTATTTACATTAAATAGTTTATTAGTATAATTACTCTAGTTCTTAAGGGCGATGCTCTTACCAAACTTTTGTTATTCCCTTACAAATGTTTTTATGCCGCGTAACTTACGCGGCTTTTTTTTGCCTAAAAAAGGACATTTAAGGTACGTTAGGCTTTATTGGCAATGTCGTGTATCACTTTAGCAATGTTAATATTATAGTCTTCAGCTCGGGCCGAGCCAACGATGGTCATAGCGACAAGTGAAAGGTCGCAATCTTTTGAATTAATATAATTTTGGAGTTTTAAGCTATAAAAAATTTTTACTTTAGGTTTTAGCGGGTCAGCTCTGTTGCCTTCAACTACAATGGCTATTTTATCATTTGATAGTTTAACCAGTGAGCCCACCGGATGGACACCTAAATATTTAATAAACTGTTGAACAAGTTGCTGATCAAACTTGCCTTTTTCTGCTAATAAATAACGTAACGCGTTAATGGGTTGTTGACCTTTTTTATAAGCTTTATCACCTGTTACAGCGTCATAAACATCAATAATTGCAGTAATACGAGCAAGTTTAGAAAGTTTTTCTTTTTTTAAACCCCTAGGGTAGCCAGAACCATCTAATCGTTCATGGTGATTAATCAACATATCCATAATAATAGGATCATTAAAGCCATCTTTTTTACAAAGCTGATGTCCCCATGCAAGGTGTTTTTTAACAATATCCATTTCATTAATTGTTAGTTTATCTGGTTTTTCAATGATCCCTTTGGGTATTTTTGCAACACCAATATCATGTAATAAAGCGCCTAATGCCATTTTTTCAGCGGTTTCTTTATTTAAGCCAAGGAAAAGTGCAAAGCCACAGACTAAGATGGCGCAGTTAGTGGCATGCTCCCATTGATAGGTAGAGTGATGGCGAATACGCGTTAAAATAGTTATGGCATATTGATTACGAATAACCGAATTGGTTATCTCTGACGCGAGCAAACTGATTGCCTGTGGTGATAGATTTTTTTGACTTTTTGCTTGGTTGAATAAATCCTGAATTTTTTTATTACTATCATCATAGATTTCACACGAACGTGAAAATTCTTCATTTAATGAGCAAGGTAAAGTCACTGACTCTGCAGTTGATAATTTCTCTTCTTTAGCTGTTAAATTTTTATTTTGTTCCTTATCAGACTCAAGTTTGATAATAACTTGAGTAACGCCTTGTTTTTTTAAAGACATTATTGTGCTTTGAGAGTTAACTCTGCCTTGGTTTTTTACTTTTGTTTTGCTGTGTTTAAGCATTACTGTGGTAACGAACATACCAATTTCTAATTCATCAATGCTTAATGTCTTCAATCTAACTTCTTCAGTCATATAGTATTTTTATTATTATTGTTCCATATTCATTCATACTTGCTTATTTTTTATACTTTTACAATAAATTGTTATATTAGCAAATGAGATGGTGTGAGATAATTAAAGACTGCTCATTAATTAATTGATACCAATAATCATGAATTCAACAATCTTAAGCACCTTTTTAGTCGACGTTAAAAACAATCAATCGTTCTGGGCACTGCAAGAAAAGTCAGCAGAAGATTGGGTGGTACTTGACTCTATTAATTTTGAAAACACTGAAGTTATGCCATTATGGTCAAGCCAAGAACTCGCTCAGAAGCATTGTGTTGATGAATGGCAGGAATATGTACCGACTAAAATAACTTTAAGTGACTGGTTGGAATTTTGGTTAGAAGACCTTAGTGAAGACGGCGTTATTGTTGGTATTAACTGGCAAGAAGAAACTAGTGATACAGATGATAATACATATGTTGAGTTAGATTTAGCCGAGTTTAGTCAAGCACTCGCTGAAATTGAAGCTTTGTAACGTTAGAAAAAGCAGTATGTTGACTTTATTATAGAGCTCAACGTGCTGTTGTTATTCGCCTGATACATCTAAATAAGTTAGTAAACTTATTCGACCATTCTTGGTCGACGCTATTTTATTTTTATTGATTAAATCTTTCCAGGCGGTCACTTTGCCACCCGTATTGAGCCGCTCAAAGCTTGCCGACTCATTTCCTTGCGCTAAAGATAAAAAGTTGAGTAATTTCTGATAACTGTCTGACTCGCTAACATCTATAGTGAGTAAGTCTTGTGGGCGAGCAATAAAATATTGCCCAACCTCACTCTTATGCCGCTGGTAGCATAATGATAAAAAATTATCATCTTCAATATTATCTGACGTAAAAGGTGAAAATGTACTCTGGTAACAGCGTTTAATGATCGTATTAAAACCACCATCATCTCGGGTGACATTGATATACATTCGTTGAAGTAATTGCTTAATCGACGGTAACCATTTTTGTGACTCACGGGACAAATAGATAAATTTACTGTTAGGGTAAAATGTATCTAGACGTTTAAAATCAGCAAAAATGGGCGTATCGGCGATCACTTGTGCATGATCAAAAGTTTTTTGCGTATAAGCTGTGTGTGCGACGGTATAGCCGAGTTCAAGCATAGCGGCACAAATACTGGTGGTGCCGGTGCGAGGTAAGCCGATAATGAATATTTTAGTGCTGTTCATCTCTTAGTTACATCCAAGATTTGCGGCTGCTTTCTACTTGGTAAAGTGCATTATCAAGTAATTGGTAGGCAAACTCCTGTTTGATAAAAGGAATATCTTGAGCGCCTGCCGCTAATACTATGCTTACTGAACTGAGTTGGTGGCGCTTTTGAAACCAACTTTGTTTAAACTGAACTTGTTGAGTTTTAAAAATAGGAAAACAGTAATAGTCGACGCCAAAATAACCTTTACGGATATAAATAAAATCTTCATCTTTAGCATAGCCCCAACGAAACCAACGCATAAAAATTAACAAACCAACAAATAAATAACCCGGAATTATAGCCATTAATAAATTAGTTTTATCAACAGTGATGAAAAAGACTAACAGTGAAATAAATATCGGGGTGAGAATATAGCCAAGATTACGCAAAAGAAAGCGTTTACTAATGCTTTGATAATCAACAGTCATCATTTTATTAGTTGGGTATACGTTGTTAACCAACGCCAAACATTCGCTAGGATTAATTGATGGAACAATAATACGATTATTTTCTGCACTCGCTTGATACTGATTTAAAGCACTATTGCTTTGCTCAAATTTAAGGTTAATTCGTTTGAGTATCACATCAAGCCAATCTTGTTGACGAACTACCATTTGCAGGCGGGATAACCGCATGATCACTTCATACTTGGTTAACAGACCACTACGGCGAATATAACGATCGTCGACTTTACTTAAGGTGAACTGGTAAAAAGTAATAATAGAACCGGCGATAGAAAATAAGGTAAAAGGTAATAAAATAATAAAAGTTAAGGTCAGTGCGTATAAACCAACTTGCCACATGGGTTTATCAGCAAACGTTAAGAATTTTTCAAGGTCGATACCTAAGCCATTAAAAAATTCAACAATATAGCGACCAAAATCATCAAAAAATGGTGCTAAGCCACCGAGGAAAATCCAGATTCTGTTGTTAGTTAAGCCATGAATAATAAGGTCTGTAATACTGCGTGTGTTTAAAATAGTTTCGTTGTTTTGATCCTTTGATGCTAAGTCATTAACTGTTTCGGTCTCGGCATCGGCGACTGTTGAACTTGCTATTTTATGCTGAGCTAAAATTTCTACTTTAAGTTGTTCGGCAAAGTCTACTTTTAAAGCGACGACTTTAGCTTCTTGCATAGCGGAGCCTGCAGTATCAAGCTGGAGGCAGGTAAAACCGAATAGTCGATAATACAACGGCTGCTCTAGTTTTACGTTTTGAATTTTAGCAAAGGGTAAATTAACGTATTTCTTTGAAATTACGCCAGAGCGTATTTCAATATGATCCTGATATAATCGATACTGAAAGAAGTAGAAACTTAAAAAGGTCGAGATCATAATAATGGCGAGTATGGATAAACCTATTGGTAGCCACAAATGGGGATGTGCAATAAAATTATCGTAACCTAAATATAATGCGGGTAAAAAAACGACGATATTACTTAAAAATCCCATCACAAATTTTGCTAAAAAATAAATAATAGCGATAGGTGATATACGCTGCCAGTCTTTGGTGTTTTGTTTCGAGCCAAGAGGGGGAATTGTTACTTCTCCGTCGCTCTCTAGCGTCGGTGTTGATTTATCCATGATGGTTAACATCTTTGTGATCAAGAATAAATTGGCGAATGCTCTCTGCTTTCTCTAACGGTAAACCTGGGATTTCAAAAGTGTGCAGTGCACCACCAGCGCTGAAAACTTGCAGTTTAGCCAAACCTATTTTTCGATCAATAGGACCACGCTTTAGCTCTACATGTTGAATACGTAGCATGGGTTGGCTAACAGTTTTGAGAAAAATAACGCCACTTTGATAACTAAGATCTTGTTGGCGAAGTGCGTAAAACTTTCTTTTATCAGCAACTATAGTGTAAAGGGTACTCATAAAGCCAACTAGAGCTACTACCCAAATAACATAACTTACAAAGTTACTTACTGCAGTAGTTAAGGTAATAAAGTGTTGTAGCTGAACGATAAATAAAATACTTATAATAAACAGGGTGAGAAATAAGGTGATATAGCGGTTACTTTTTGCATAAAGCGGCGATAACATTTCAAATTTTAGAGAGTCTAATCTTGGTAAATCGTTACTCGTTAAACCTGTGTTTGAAAAGTTAACCGTTCCTGGGATATTCTCGGTGCCCTGCATAATCGCTATTCCTATTATTTTTATTATCAAAAGAGTGGGTAATTGTTATTATAATTATTAATATAAACCGAACAATATGATTAATATTGGCGCAGTGCGGAGCTTGATTTTCTTAAAAGATTTTTTGGGTGTTTAGTATTATTCTGGTGATAAATAACCTAAATTCATCAAGCGCTTCTCATCAAAGGTGTTAATAACATCACCAATAATGACTAATGTTGGTGGTTTTATATCATGTAATTCAACTAAGTGGTTCAATCCCGCTAACGTACCACGGTAAACTTGTTGTTCTGGATTTGTTCCTTTATAAATCAATGCTGCGGGTGTTGAAGCTTTACGACCCGCCTTGATTAGTTGCTCACTGATAATGGGTAAGCTTTTGATCCCCATATAAAAGACAACGGTTTGTTTATTATCGTTAAGCGTGTGCCATGGCAGTGATAATTCACCATTGTCTTGGACGTTACCAGTAATAAATGTGCAACTTTGTGCGACTTGTCTATGCGTTAAAGGGATACCTACATAGCTAGTGCAAGCAGAGGCCGCGGTCATTCCTGGTACAATATGACAAGCGATGCCATTTTTTAAGGTATATTGTGCTTCTTCACCTCCTCGACCAAAAACAAAAGGATCGCCGCCTTTTAAGCGTAAAACTTTTTTGTTTTGTTTAGCATAATCAACTAATAACTGATTAATTTGATCTTGGGGTACTCTGTGTTCTGCTTGTTTTTTACCGACATAAATTCGCTGACAATTTTCAGGTAATAACGCTAATATTTCAGCACTTACTAATCGGTCATAAATGGCGACTTCAGCTTGTTTAATAAAACGAAAAGCTTGTATGGTTAATAAATCAGGATCGCCAGGACCCGCGCCAACTAAAGCGACTTCGCCACAAGCAAAAGGTTGTTTACTGTTAGGTGAGTCAGGCATTATTAAGGTCATTGGTTATTTACCATTAGAAGAAACGTTTAAGTTCTTCAAAATACCGTCGTGTATATTATAGACAAAGCCGTGTACGGTGACATCTTGATTGGCATTCCAGGCACTGACTAATGTGGTGGTATGACAAACATTGGCTACCTGCTCAATCACATTGAGTTCACAAAGTAAGTTGACCTTTGTTTGCTGGTCTTCAACGGCATCAAGGCGCTCTTTGTGAAAACGATAAACATCTTTAATATGCCCTAACCAATTATCGATTAGCCCATGACGCTTATTATCAATTGATGCTGTAATACCGCCACAGCCATAGTGACCACATACTATTATATGTTTAACTTTTAGGTTTTCTACAGCAAATTGAATAACAGAAAGGCAATTTAAATCGGTATGGATAACTTGATTAGCAATATTACGATGAACAAACACTTCGCCTGGAGACATACCGAGCAATTCATTGGCTGGTACTCTTGAGTCAGAGCAACCTATCCATAAATATTCCGGTTTTTGTTGTTCTGACAAGCGTTTAAAAAAATCGGGGTCTGCTTTTTTTATCTTTTCAGCCCACTGCTGATTATTGTCGAACAAATGTTGAATTGAAGTCACGGAATGCCTTGTTAAATAATCTATTCATTGATTTTATGAGAATACACCAAAAAGTGAAAGATAAATGTGATATCAATTATTTATGATGTATATCCATTTAGTTGGGCACTTAGCCATAACTGCCGATATTATGAAAACTTAACTAGGCAGAGTCATCTCAACCTTATGTGAGCGACAATTTTAGCAATACAAAAACTAAAGCAGTTGTACTAAAAAGAAAAACAATCAAAGTAGCTGAGTTTGGTGTACTGACTAAGAAGAAATCAACTTATCTATTAGCTAAAAAAGGGCGATTTAGGTGAATTTAAGCAAAGCAAATAGCTAAGACTTTTAATCATGTCGTTATAAAGGGAAAATTAAATGGTTTATGTCCCAATAAAAATAAAGTTTGGCTTTGATTTTAGCTAAACTATTTATTGTCTTTCTCTTTTTATTTATCCGCCAGCACTTATCATTATATTATAAGTGCTGGCGGTTAACGTTGAATGTTCGACAATCAATTGTTACTTGGTATAGTTAAAATAACAGCTGATTTTTGTCGAATGGTATAAATTAGTAAATATTATTAGCAAAACTGCTAAATAATAGGTAATTTATAAGGAAATAAAGACAAGTAGCTTTAATCTCAGCTATTTTTTTTAAACTAACATCATGGATACTCTATGTTTACTCGCTTAAGCGTGAAATTACTTATACCGACTGCTGTTTTTGGATTATTAGCTGTATTATTTATTTTGCTATTTACAGATGAGTTAAGTAAGTCGTCTGTTATCGGTATATTGTCTCTATTAGTGATTGCTCAATTAATATCAGGTTATATATTTACTCAAAGTCAGCTGTCGTCTCGATTAACAAAGTTACTTCATTACTTAACGCTTGTGGTGAGTACCAAGCAGGCGCCTCCTGGCCCATTAGTTGATGAAGGTAATGATGAACTCGCTCAAGTCACCAATGAGCTTAGTGCATTTATTGGAGATTTATCCGATGTGCTTGCTGAATTGCGAACCGAGTCTGAATCGTTAAAAGAGGGGTCATTTTTACTGGCCACACAAATGACTGATTCAGTGAGAGCCGTTGATGATTCTGCCCGTCAAATAGAACTTATGGCTCACTCTATTGATGAAGTTGCGTCAACGTCTAGTATACTTTCAGAGAGTGCTTCACAGGTAAGTGAGACGACTAATCAAGTTATTGACATTTTATCGCAAGGTACAACTTCTTCAAATACCAGTCAGCAAACCATTGAAGCTTTTTCTAAAGAAGTTACCGAAATGGCGACAGACTTAGCGCTACTGCAAACAGAGTGTTCAAATATCGGTTCTGTTCTGGATGTTATTCGTGGCATTGCCGACCAAACAAACTTACTCGCATTAAATGCAGCGATAGAAGCAGCGCGAGCAGGTGAGCAAGGTCGCGGTTTCGCAGTTGTTGCCGATGAAGTAAGAGCTCTTGCGCATAGAACACAAGAAGCAACGGTTGAAATTCATTCAATGGTTGAAGGTCTGCAAGAGAAATCAACTAATGCTGTAACGGCGATTTCGCGTGGTCAAGCATTGACGCAAGACAGTTTAACGCATTCAGCCGAAGTGGTTGAAGCGTTAGAGCAAATAGGTCGAGTCTTTAAAGAGGTTAATGCCTTAACCTCTCAAATTGCTAGTGGCACTGAACAGCAACAGCAATCAACTGCAGCGGTTAATACCAATATGGCTGAAGTTGCCTCTTTGAGTCGAGATATCACTAATGGCTTAAGTTCTGTTGCCCAGCATGCAGAGCAACAGCAAAAGGTATCTGTTGATGTTGCTACGACCCTAAATAGGATTTGTGTTTAAAAACTAGCATGTAAAAGCACAGAGAGTAACGTTATATCATAAGCCCATTTAAACATGGGCTTTTTTATGTTCAGGATGAACGGTGATTATTTTTGCGAAACATCATAAGTACATCCTTGTATATCATCATAAGGTGTGACGATGCCTATAGCAGCAAGACCATTCAATGGCATCATTACTTTCGTGTATGTCGATACCGAGTGAAGCTCCACAGACGTAGTATAATGTTTGATATTGGCATCATATACGACAGTTGACTTTTAATAGGTGATAAACAGATTATCTTGTTTTTTAGAAATTGCATTTTAGTGAAAACCTCTGATCTTCAGCCAGCAATACTAATAATCATTTTATGTACATTATAGTTAGTCATTCATTAATTTCTAAGTCCGCTTTAAGCTCATTGCTGCCATTCATATTCGATTATTGAACGTAACTATTAGCCTAAAGGTGTCATCAACAAAGTAAAATCGTAGAAGCATTTTTTGGTTGTTTTTTGTCATGAACTGCCGTTAGTAATGTTTCCGGCCAATGGTAATAAAGGGTAAAATCGGCCCTTATCGCACAGCCTAAATGATTAAATCCAATAAGCTAAATGTCATCTTCATATAAGTAATTAGAAGCCGCTTTGCTCATGGCTTTATAATCATGGCCTGTATTAGCGACAACCTTAAATTTCCAGTCGAAATCGAACTTTCTTTCTTTTGCTATTTGCTTTGCCATAGTATAAAAGTGCTTGGCTCTGCTTAATCTGTGAGTTCCTTGCTGGTCTAATTCTTCATTCCTTACAAGATGGCCTCTCATTTCATTTCCATTATCTTGCTCTCCAATAAACAAAACGAGTTTTTGATTGAATGCCTGTTCTAACTCATTGGTTGTTAGTGATGATTTCCTTAAACCATAAGGAAAATCTTTTTCAAAAGAAGGTACTGTGTACCAACCAGAGTTCGAAGCTAATATCCTATTAGCTTTGTTATTGGGATTGAACAATGCGAGGCGATGTAAAATTTGACCTCCAGCAGAGTGACCAAATAAGTCATAAGATTTAGCTTTCATATTTAGCTTTATAACTACATTGGAAAACATTCTATCAAAATCACTGAATATCCAGTCTTGTTGATTTTTGTTCATCTTAAAGCTTTCAATTGCCGACTTTGACTTATTTATTGCTACATCTGAAATCATTCGTCCAATATTATAATTCCAAAACCTTGGGTAATGGTTCTCAGAATAGTGAGGTGAAAGAATCAAAACACCGTGTTTTTCAGCAGATTTAATCCAAGCAACTCGATAATCCCATGCGTTCCGACCTGCTCCTGGTATGACTATTAAAACACGAGAATCCTTTTTAAAACTCTTAGGCTTATAGTAGAAAACAGGTATAGGTCTGTTTTCAGCATGATTGCTTCCTTCAATGACGAAATTACCTGACCCATTATGGATATCAATATCATTTGTAATTTTTGATTGAGTGTCTTCAACCAAATGCATACCGCAAACACTACATATGCCTTTATGTTCGAAGACTTCTGTTTTAAAAAGGCTTTTCACATGAGGGCATGGAGGGCAAACGTAAGTTTGAGGCTGAAGTATTTTATCAAGAGTGTTTGATACTGCATAATTCGGCATTACTAGTAAAAGGCCAAACAATATTATCCATGAACTTTTCATTATTGAGATCCATTATTTTTATCTTTAATAATCTAAGTTATTTATTATCTAATTGAAAGACTATATTGGTAGAGGAGTTGTAACCTTGATTTAAAATCTCTATGACCGCTGTGGTGGCCGAGTTGCCAATCATGAGATGAATTATTGATTAGTTGAAATATATGTCTTCTGAAATGCTCATAGTTGACGTAACCACTTGAAAAGCTTAATGTCAGCATAGAGCGATAACCCCAACTCAATACTGATTGAAGAAAGTTAATAAAAAGGAACTTATATGATTCGAGTTATCATTGCTTTACTGATTACTATTTCAACTTACATACAAGCAAGTACCGATTATCATAAAGTCCTCAATCAGTTCAAAACCGTTTGCTTAGAAAAGGTACATTTAACATGTACAAGCTTGCTTAAAGGTGCCGCAGAAACGAAACTGTTATTAGCAGACACTTTAAAATTAATGGCACTTAATAATGAGTTCTCAACTTTATATACTTCTACGTATGGTGAAGAAGCTTTCCTTGAATTTAATGATGCTTTTAAGTTCAGCACCTCTCCCATTGATTTGAGTGATTATACCTTAAAGTCAAAAAGTAACGAGCAATTCACATTAAAGGATGCTGAAGGGAATACACTGACATTTGATAATACGAACAATGGATGGAGATTAAATGTTGATAAATCTTTATCTGGTGTATTAGTTAAAGAAGCTAAACAATTGGTTGCATATTCTATTGGTGCATACTTATCATTAATTACTAAAATTGAAACTTCTATTCCTGTAGAAGATGCTTTTAAGTTAGGGGGTAGATATTTTATTGTTGCTTCATACGATTATTTTGACGCAGAAGCTCAAATAAAACTAGATGAGATTTTTAAAGAAAAAAGTATTGATGCAGCAAAACTAAGGCAAGATATGCTTTCATTTTATAAGCAACAAGACTAGTAAGTATTTGAGCACTGTTGGCACTTTGAAGTCATGCCATTACAATCACGTGAACGACCGCTGTGGTGGCTAAGCGGACTACTTATTAAAATTAAGATATGTCGTCTTTGTAGTAAAAGTGATCTGAAGAGATCAATCTCAGACATTATGCGTGTAACACATGAAAGCTCGATTT
>NZ_JACGVV010000004.1:0-191011 GCF_014077405.1 Colwellia sp. BRX10-9
TAAAAAAATTAAAAAAATTAAAAAAATTAAAAAAATTAAAAAAATGATTTAAAGGTCGAGGTAATAATGAAAAGTTTCGAAGTGAATTTTGATGGTTTAGTGGGCCCAACCCATAATTATGCGGGTCTTTCTGAGGGGAATGTTGCCTCATTATCAAATACTAATAACAGCTCAAACCCTAAAGAAGCAGCCTTGCAAGGTTTGAAAAAAATGAAAGCGTTGCACGATATGGGGTTAAAACAAGGTGTATTTGCCCCTCAAGAACGTCCTGACCTCTATACGCTTAAAAGGTTGGGCTTTCACGGCAGCGATGCGCAAATATTGTTAGCAGCTTATAAAGCTTCGCCAACACTACTCGCCGCTTGTTGTTCTGCATCAACGATGTGGACAGCCAATGCAGCAACCGTTTCACCATCAGCGGATACGGTTGATAAAAAGGTCCATTTTACCTCAGCTAATTTAGCGAATAAGTTTCATCGTTCACTCGAACCTGAAACGACCAGTAAAATCCTTAAAGCTATGTTCAACGATGATAAGTATTTTCAGCATCATCAGCACCTTAACGATAATGAACACTTTGGTGATGAAGGGGCTGCTAACCATACGCGATTATGTGAAGGTTATGGAGATGCTGGTATAGAGATCTTTACTTATGGTCGTTATGCTTTTAATCGAAATAAACCAGCACCCGTTAAGTTTCCTGCTCGTCAAACGTTGGAGGCGAGTCAGGCGATCGCAAGATTACATGGCCTTTCTGAAGATAAAGCTGTTTTTGTTCAACAAAACCCCGATATTATCGATCAAGGTGTTTTTCATAATGACGTGATTGCCGTCGGTAACCAGAATGTTTTTCTTTACCATGAGCAAGCATATTTAAATACGGCAGAATTCAAAGCCGAAGTCACTCGAAAGTATAACGGCGATAAACTGCACTTTCTTGAAGTTTCAACCGAGCAAGTGTCGATTGAAGCAGCGGTTAATACGTATTTATTTAATACTCAAATTGTCACATTAGCTGATAATTCTATGGCTATTATTGCCCCGATGCATTGTCGGGAAAATAGTCAGGTTAATCATTACCTACAAACATTAATTGCTGGTGATAACCCAATAAATCATGTTGAGTTTTTTGATGTCAATGAAAGTATGAAAAATGGTGGTGGTCCGGCATGTTTACGGCTAAGAGTTGCGCTCACCGAGCAAGAGTTACTTGGGGTTAATCCTGACTGCTTGCTAACACCAGCATTATATAACCGATTAGTGACTTGGGTTAATCGTCATTATCGCGACAAATTAGTCATAGATGATTTACGAGACCCACAATTAATTATTGAGTCACGCACGGCATTAGATGAACTTTCACAAATCTTATCTTTAGGTGCAGTTTATCGTTTTCAACAATAATTATATACTTGCACAATAAGTGACTTTGAGCAGCCGTTTTTAACTAGAAACGTGCTGCTTTTAGTTAACCTAGGTATTTAAGACACAAATAGCTGATGCCAGCGATTAATGGTAAATAGACAAGCCTAATTCTTCTGCAATACCTTCTACTAACTTCATACCAACAACAGAATTACCAAAACTGTTTAACGGTGGGCTCCATGTACAGATCACGCCATAATTTGGCACGATAGCAATTAAACCACCACCCACACCACTTTTAGCTGGTAAACCGACAGAAAAAGCGAACTCACCAGATTGATCATACATACCACTGGTTGACAATATTGCATTAACGCGATGTGCATCTTTTGGACTACAAATAACCCGTTTCGTTAATGGGTCGACACCTTTGTTGGCTAAAAATAGTAAGCTTTGCGCGAGCTGCTCGCAACTCATGCTAATTGAACACTGAGTAAAATAATGGCTGAGTACATCTGGAATTTCGGCTTCAATATTACCAAAGCTTTTCATTAAGTAGGCTAGGGCGGCATTACGATTACCATGGGTGAATTCAGATTGATAAACTTCAAGGTCAACGCGAATGTCTTCATTGTTTGCTAGCTTCCTAACAAAGCCTAAAAAAGCCAACTTACTTGCTGAGTAATGACTGGTTAATACGTCAGCCACTAATAAAGCACCCGCATTTATTACCGGATTTCTGGGGATACCTTTTTCCCACTCCAACTGAATAATAGAATTGAAAGGTTGACCTGAGGGCTCCATTCTTACGCGTTGCCACAAAGAATCACCTAGGCGATTCATCGCCATTACTAAACCAAATATTTTTGAAATACTTTGAATAGAAAAAGCGTGCTGATAATCACCGGCGCCAACTGTTTTTCCGTCAATGGTCGCGACTGCTATGCCGGCAAAGTCGGCTTTTACACTAGCAAGAGCAGGAATATAATCGGCTACAGCACCCTCGACAAAGCTATCACGGTAAGAAAGCAGTAATGCGTTTAGCTTACCTTGTAAGTCAACTATGTTGTTTTTCATATAATGGCTCGATGTTAAAAGTGCAGAGGCGCTATTATGCACAAAATAAATGCGAGATGTTGCCTTAAAGAGACTTATTTAACGCTTTGATCTTAAATAAGTACTCAACAATTAATGAGCTAATCATGCACTTTAGCTTTTTCTTGAGTTTATAAAATATCAATAATCATTGATTATGGGCACAAGATTATTCATCTGTGCAATTTGCAAAAAATTTCATAATGCAACGTAAATTTAAAGATAAATAAGTGGTGTAAAAATAATAGAAAAATTATTTTTTACAATTTATTGGTTTTATGGCCTTAGTGATATTACCCGCATTGAAATATCCTTTGCCGTTACTAAGCCAATAGCCACGGGGTAACTGAACCGTCAACATGGGGTATTTTGCTTTAGGCCTTGTCGTCCTAGTCACACGCCGATTTAACTTTTAGTATTGATGATTTTTATCGCATCATTAATACTAAAAGCCCTATTTTTATGATGTTTTATTATTTTTATTCATCCAAAACGTAAGTTTTTGGTGGAGTTTATTGATATCAATGGGTTTAGCCAGGTAGTCGTTCATACCGGCACTTAAACACCTTTCTTTATCTCCTTTCATCGCATTGGCAGTCATAGCGATAATCGCAATATCTTGGTGCGCTTTCCCTGCCTCTCCGGCTCGGATAGCTTTAGTTGTTTGATAGCCATCCATTTCAGGCATCTGACAGTCCATCAAAATTAAATCGTAACTAGACGAGTTTAGTTTTTCTAGCGCGTGAATACCATTTACGGCTATGTCGGCGCTTAACGTTAATTTGGTTAGAATTTTAGTGGCAACAATTTGATTTATTCTGTTGTCTTCCACCAAAAGTATTTTTTTAAAGGATAAGTTAACCGGGTTAATTGCGATGTCTGGCTCAGCACTGTCAGTAATATCATTTTCTGGTTTTTGATAAACTAAATAAAAGGAAAAGCAGCTACCTTTATTTAAGGTGCTTTTTATATCTATATCTCCGGACATAAGTTCACATAACTGTTTTACAATCGTTAAACCTAAACCTGTACCGCCATATTTTCGAGTGGTTGAATTATCAGCTTGAGAAAATGGAGTGAAAATATTCTGCTGCTGTTCTTCTGAAAGGCCTATACCTGTGTCACTGACTTTACACGAGAAGTTAAGTTGTTCTTTATTTATTTCTGTCAGTTCAACTTCAAGGTCAATAGTGCCTTGTTCAGTAAACTTAATGGCATTACTTAGCAGATTAATCAGTATTTGTTTAAGTCTTGTAGGATCGCCAATAACGGTCTTTTGTGAAAGTGACATCGACCTAATGTTAAGTACTAATGATTTTTTTTCAGCAAGTGCATTCATTATTATGACGACTTCGTTAATAATATCAGTGACATTAAAATGAATACTTTCTATTGCTAGTTTTCCTGATTCAATTTTAGAGTAGTCTAAAATACTATTAATTAAGGTCAACAATGATTCAGAGCTCGAATTTACCAAATTAATATATTCTTTTTGTTCATCGTTTAGTGGCGTGTTAGATAATAAACTCAGCATACCCACCACACCATTCATCGGTGTTCTAATTTCGTGACTCATATTTGCTAAAAACATGCTTTTTGCTTTAGTTGCCTGTTCAGCCCTTTTTTGTGATAGAACCAGCTGTTGATTTAATTGTTGTGACTGTAGTAATAAATCATTGGTTTGTTTGTTTTTTAATTGAAATATAGTCGCCGATTTCATTAGATGACCTATCTCATCTTTGCGATTAACGTTAAGTTCAAGCTTTTCATTAATTATTTTATTTTCAGCAAGTGCATTAAATACTTGAGTTACTTTTTCTATTGGAAATATAAGTCTTTTCAAAATATAGACAGTAATAAGACTGGTCAGGAAAATACCAAGAATAAACATAATATTGCCACGAATAACAGACTCTTCAACTAGGGTGTTCAGCTGAGCGTTACTTGAATCAAGATGGGTTAAAGCAACTTCACTTAAATTTTTTGCTAAATATAAAAATTCGTTAGCAGAGCCAGACATAACCACATTGACTAAGTAATTATAATTTCGGGTTACTTGCGTCAACAAATTAAAGTCACTAGATAAAGCGGTTAATGTTGAAGTAAAGCCATCGATATTGAGTGGCGCTGCGGTACTTTCTACTTGGCTAAAAATAGACTGAAAGTTGGTAATATTCTCAGTATTAGGTCGTATAAAATATTGATAAGCCGAAAGTTGTAAGGCCGAAGTCAGATCTGCAAGTTTCTTGGTTGTTACATGAGTCGTTTGAATAGATTGGTTAAGATGAATACCATTAGAGACCTCATCGGTGATGGTATTTAGATGGCTTAGGTGAGTTACTATGGTTTTATTAAATAATTCACTTTTTTTATCGATGAGTAAGACAACCGAATCAAAGTTTTCTCGATAAGCTTTTAAGTGATCACGCATACTCTCTATCGCGACTTGCTGATCGGTGCCAATGTTATTTTTTTCGATAAAGAGCGAGGTTATAGCTAATTTCCCTGTTACCGAACTCATCATGTCATTTAATCGTTTTAATACTGAAGAAGCTTGATTTTCTTTATAAATAAGCACATTGCGCTGTAAATCTAAAACATCTTTCTCTAATGCTTTAACCTGAACGACTCCATCAACTATTTCTTGATTAGAGGCTAAGCCCGTTACTAATCGTTTTTGGTTCTGATACGAAACAGTCTCCTGGCCGATAAAAAGTAAAATAATGAGGGCGAGCGAAAGCATCAATTGTGTTTTTAAACTTCGAAACATTACTGGCACCCTTGAGTTTGAATGCTTATTATATTGGCATAAAAATTTGATTGTTTAAGCATTAATAAATTCATACCACTTTTGCAGGCTATAGTCATAGGTTGGCATAACAGTATTCCAAACAGCAACATTGCTAAATCGTTTTTCATAACTGCCCCCGCGACGAATATTTCCTTTATAAACAGATACTTTATTATCAGTACCTTTTAAGTCGATCGCGGCGGGTTTTCCGTCATACCAGTAATCCCACTCTTGCGGAGAAAGGTAGCGAGCAGTACGCTCAGGGTTTGAAATATAATAGCCTTGTCTGGCAATGTAAGCACCTGGCCAACCAGATAGCCACCAATTCATATAATCATAGGCTGCGTCTTTTACCTTGCCAGTTGTCGCCTTAGATAAACACATAACTCCGTGCCAACCGCGATAACCCTCTTTAGGTGCTGCGTAAGTTACCGGTACATTCATGCCGTTTAGTGAGGCTACAGCAGGAGAAAACATGCTTTCTATTACCACACGACCCGATTTCATAAATTGAATCGACTCAGGCACCGAAGTCCATAAACCACTGAAGTGACCTGCTTGTTTCAAGCCTATTAATATACCAAAAAGTTTGTCTAATTCTGGCTTGGTCATGGCGCCAATATTATTAAATGACATTAGATTCTTAGCTTGTGCGGCGAGAGCTAAGTCAAAAAGACCTATGGTCGGCGCATTGATAATACCGACACGGCCACTGTATTTTTCATCTAATAGCCAGCCCCAACTTTCAGTCTCGTAAGGTATGCCTTTTTTAATAAAGTCAGTGTTGTAGCCAAAAGAGTCAACATTATGCACATAGGGTAAGAAACTTAAATCGTTGGTATGGTTTTCGCCTAATTGATTGTTTTTTTGTACGTGTAATATTTTATAAGGTGCATCGCCGTCACCGAGTTTCGCCGACTGCGTTATTTTTCCTGTTTTACTTAGGTTATTAATTTCATCCCAATGGGTTATTCTTCTTTTGTCTATCGATTGAATAGCACCAGAGCGCCAAAGCACATTAATACTGTTTGACCATTGCTCATAGAGATCAAATGACTGAGGAAACATTGACGCTTTTTGTAAAACTGCAGCGCTACCTTTAGGCTCAAATATCAAATTTATCCCTAGGTCTTCCATCGCTTTTTGTCGTAATTCTTCTTGTAATGTTACATGCGTACCCAATATGCGTAAGGTCACCTTATTGCGCGCAAATACATAGGGCGCTTTGGCAATGGCTATGGTTGCCGCGCCGCCTAAGGCTATTTTCTTAATCACGCTTCTACGAGACTTATCCATTTGATTTTTCGCATATAATTTATTTGATATATCGAGTATAGATAATTAATCAAAATAATCTATTACGAATAGCACAATATTTACTTTTTAGTTAAAAATTTAAGCTACGCTCGTTAAGTGATTTTTTACCGCTGTAATAAAGCTATTAATATCTGCTTTACTAATATCTAAGTGAGTTACCAAACGCATGTTTTCACTGGGGGATATTAGAATTTTTTTTGTTTTTAGCGCGTTAGCCATGGTATTAATATCGATAGAACTGTCGACTTTTACAAAGACCATATTAGTGGTGACTTGCTCTACATTAACAGTAAACCCGCTTATTTTATTAAGTTGCTCTGCCAAGTAATAAGCATTTTCGTGGTCAACTTTAAGTTTTTCAACATTTTCGGTTAACGCTATTTTAGCTGCTGCACAGAGAATACCGGCTTGACGCATTCCGCCACCCAGTACTTTTCGCCATCTTCTTGCCTGCTTTATGATTTGCGTTGAACCTAGTAGTAATGAGCCAATTGGTGCGCCTAAGCCTTTAGATAAACAAATCGACATGCTATCAAAATATTGGGCTATCTCAGTGATATCTACGTCTAATGCGGTCGCAGCGTTATATACTCGCGCGCCATCTAAATGCAAACTTAATTGATGCTTATTAACAAACTCGCGCAGTTCTGCTAAATAGTGTAACGGCAATACTTTACCATTTATGGTATTTTCAATGCTAACCAGTTTTGTGTGAGCAAAATGTGAATCATCTGGTTTAATCGCTTGGGCAAGCTTAATTAAGCAAAGGGTGCCATCTTTCTCATTTTCTATCGGTTGTGGTTGAATTGAACCTAGTACTGCCGCGCCACCACCTTCAAATTTGTAGTTGTGGGCTTGTTGGCCACACAAATACTCGTCGCCTCGCTGACAGTGTGCCATTAAGGCGAGTAGATTTGCTTGTGTCCCTGAGCTACAAAAGAGTGCAGCATCAAAGCCATGACGTTTGGCAGACCATTGCTCTAATTCATTTACTGTTGGGTCGTCACCATAAACATCATCACCAACCTCTGCCTGCGACATTGCATTGCGCATTTTCAAGGAGGGTCTTGTTACGGTGTCAGAGCGAAAATCAATCATGTTAAATCCAAGTAAAATATTAATAGCAAGAAAGTATAAACGGTTATGCCGCCCTAAATATAGGTAATTAACACCATTTTAAAAAAGACATACATTGATAATGTTTTTTATTAAATACCAGATAAAAATCAATCATATTAATCTTTAATTGATCGCTATAAAATCCTATTTTATATGAATATTTTCCTTGGAATAGTCATTGAACTAATATGACTTTATTGTCGTATATCTTAATATTATTCTTATTATCCATTAAATAGAGGTTTTTATGTTGTTAAAACGTACCACCATCTCAGTTGTTTTAGGCGCTATGCTTGCTAGCACAACGGTATTGGCAGAAACAATAACTTTTGCAGATTCTGTTTCAACGGTTGCAGATACCTTAGTTATCTTTCACACAAAAGAGGGGAAAAATAGTGATTTCTCTGCATTCGATAAGGAAAGTCAAGGTCACTTAAGTAGAGCTGTGAAAGCAGAAGATTTCAGCAGTGAGTACGGTAGCTTTTTACAAGTTGTTGCACCTTATGGTTTACATTATGAGCGTGTGTTAATTGTTGGAACAGGCCCACAAGCACAACTGAGTAAAGATAAGTTGACCGCTTTGGGCGGTAACTTATTGGCTAAGTTAGACACTAAATTAACTCAGGTTATTAAAGTATCAACTGATGATTTAGTGTCTAGCAATACAGCCGCATCTTTATTGGCACATGGTGTAAGTTTACGTGCTCATCGTTTTGAGCAGTATCACAATGAAAAGCGTAGTGAAAAAACGTTTATGTTTGATGTTGAAAATGGCAAGCAAGCTCAAGCAGCGTATGCCCCATTAGCTAATATCGAGCAAGGTGTCTTTTTAGCGCGAGATTTAACCAGTGAAGTACCGACAGAGATGACACCTGTTGCTTTTGCTAATGCGGCAAAAGAGTTAAAAAAACTCGGTGTCGAAATAAAAGTGTTAACGCCTAAACAGATTAAAAAATTAGGTATGGGAGCACTTGAGGCTGTTGGCCGTGGTAGTAAAGAAGGGTCACGTTTAGTTGTTGCCCATTATCAAGGTAACGATGAGGCACCGATCGCTTTAGTGGGAAAAGGTATTACCTTTGACTCTGGTGGCTATAGCATTAAAACCGGCGCATCTATTGCCCGAATGAAGTCGGATATGGCCGGTGCAGCTGCAGCGTTAGGGACTATTAAGGGACTTGCTTTAAATAAAGCTAAAGTGAATGTTGTTGCTGTCATGGGGATGGCGGCTAATATGGTCTCTCAATTTTCTATAGCACCTGGAGATGTTGTTAAAACAGCAGAAGGGCTAACGGTTGAGGTGGTTAATACAGATGCAGAAGGGCGCTTGGTTTTATCTGATGCACTCTGGTATGCGCGTCAATACTACAAGCCAGAAATCATGATAGATTTAGCCACTTTAACGGGCTCAAAAGTTCGAGCATTAGGTGACCGTTATGCTGGTTTATTCTCAGATGACGAAGCGTTAGTTACCGAATTAACCTTTGCAGGTAAACAAGTGAATGAAAATTTATGGCGATTACCGCTAGGGTATAAAGATATGCTTGAAACGGACATTGCAGATTTAAAGAATACCGGTTCAGGTGGGCCAGGTGCAACCACAGCAGCTAGTTTTCTCCAGCACTTTGTTGGCGATGTACGATGGGCTCATCTTGATATTGCCGGTAATGCCCTTAGCAGTAAAGCAAAAGATGAAGTACCCACCGGCGGTACAGGTTTTGGGGTGAGGTTATTGTCTGAATGGTTAATGACTAAAGAAAAATAGTACAGGGTTATTAACTGAGCAATACAAAAATTGACTTTATTGAAAATAGACGGAGTAGGTCGAGCATTATCCACTTACATCCGTCTATAATTAATCGGTAATTAGGAGGTTATTTCTCACCGTTTAATATTTTTTCTAACGTTAAATCTGTTAATTTCATGGTACTTTTTACCACATAGAACATAATTGCAATTAGCATCACCATTGAAGGTACGGCAATCACGGGATAACTTAACAGTGTCATTTCGCCAAGTTGCTCATTAAACTCTACTGTGCCAGCGGGGCTAATAACAATCCATTTAGCTAATAAGTAATTCATCGTGGCAGAAAAAACAAAGGTTGAAGCTAAAAGATGATTTGCCCACTGAATTCTTGCTTTAAACTGATCAGTTTTGTTTTTGCTTGCTAGCGTTTGATAGATTAAATCTAAATTAAATAACAGTGGATTTAACAATATTTTAGCAATTAAGGGTTTTCCCCAAAAACCAGATATCAGCACAACTATGCCGATAACAGATGGAATGGCAGCTTCTTTGATAGCGAGCCATTCAACGTCCAGTTCAAATAAACCTATGCCACCCGTTAACAAGGTACTGAAAAATCCTAATAAGGAAATAAAATTCATCGACTTGTTTTTAATAAAATCATACAAGCCATAACCGAGTGGAAACAATAAGGCGAAAATTAAGGCCGGTACAGTGCCTAAATACTCATCTGTTGAAAGTTTCATTAAAATAATCGATGGAATAGCAATATTATATAGGAGTTCTAAAAAGGTATTTGGGCGTTTAACAGGTGTTTGAATTGGCATTATATTTCATATTTAGGCACAACTGACCATCGCCAGTTTATTTAAGTCTGCCGACATTTTATCTAATAATAGCTAAAATGTCATATTATAATCTGCTAGTGCTCGCAAGCTTTACATTTACTGGCAAGCGCTATCCATTATTCTTCCCAGGTGCTGTTAATTAATGTGGCTTTATCGATGTGATGTTCACTAAGTAATGCAGCTAATTCTGATTTACATGAACCACAGTTTGTGCCACATTTTAACCCCTCTCCTAATTGTTCAACAGAACTACAGCCGCCTTTAATGGCGCCTACAATGTCTTTTTCACCAATATTAAAGCAGCTACAAATTTGTTTACCTTTGGCGAACTCTTCACTTGAAGTCCCTGCGAGTAAAGATTTAATATTGGCTTCGCTTAGAGATGACTGACCAAAAGCATAATTAATCCATGCGCTTTCAATACGGGGCTGTGTTGTTGACATATAACACAAGAAAACTAATTTATTGGCTTGTAAGCAAATAATGTAAGAGGTGCCTGCTTGGCTAAATTGGTGCCACTCACCAGATATATGGCTGCTTGTTTGACACCAATTTAAAAGGTCACTTTCAAGTTCAATATTAGCAAATTGATAACTAAGGCCATAATGGGTGCGTGCTTTATTCCAAAAGTCATTACTCATTTGGCATTGCACGATAAATTCTTCGCTAAGATGAAGTTGACCAAACTGGACAAAATCTGTTTTGCTTAATGCGATCGCGCCATGCTTCATTTCAGGTTGACCAGAAAACGGGTCGGTAATGCTCTCATATAAGTTGTTAACATTTGCGCTAGACGCAAATTGCTTATTCCAATGAATAGGCATAAAACATTCATTAGAACGCTGGTTTTTATCTAACTTTGCATGCACTTTTGCTTGCCCAGTATTTGATGCAATATTGACTATCTCATCATCTATTATGCTTAATCGCGCCGCGTCATCAGGATTAATATAAAGGTAACATTTATCGGTATGAGCGGTGAGCTGAGGGGATTTGCCGGTTCGAGACATCGTATGCCATTGATCTCTTAATCGACCACTGTTTAGCCTAAAGGGAAATTTAGCGGATAATTTTTGAGTTGGCTGGCGTGGCGTAATAGGAAAAAAGACAGCTTTACCTGAAGGGGTAGAAAACTTACCCTCTTCATAAACACGTTTTTTACCTTCAGGATAGGTATCATTAACTGGCCATTGTAGAGGCTTTAAACGGTTATACTGTTTTGGAGTAATGGCTGAAAATGCAGAGATATCAAAGACTCGTTTGCCATTGTTTTCAAAACCTGACAGTTGAGCGAACTCTCTAAATACCTCACTAACGTGTGAATAGTCAAAGCCTGAAAAACCCATGGCCGTGGCAACGTCCGCAATAATTTGCCAGTCGTGCTTTGCTTGTCCGCTCGGAGCTATAGCATTAGTTTGGCGCGAAATTCTGCGCTCTGAGTTGGTAACGGTACCGTTTTTTTCTAGCCATGGCGTTGCCGGTAGTTTTACATCAGCAAAGTCTAACGTATCATTATTTTCAGCACAGTCTGAGACCACAACATATTCACATTTATTTAATGCTTGGGCTATTTTTTTAACGTCGGGCAAGCTTACCATCGGGTTAGTTGCCATTATCCAGACCGCTTTTATTTTACCTTCATCGATAGCGTCAAACAGATCAACCGCCTTATAACCTGCTTTAACAGCGATAGTGGGGGATTGCCAAAAACGTTGCACTGTTGAGCGGTGTTCAGGGTTTTCAATATCCATATGAGCGGCTAATTGATTAGACAAACCTCCCACTTCTCTACCGCCCATAGCGTTGGGTTGACCTGTGATAGAAAAAGGCCCACAACCGTCTTTGGCTATTTTTCCGGTGGCTAAATGACAATTAATAATGCTTTGACACTTATCAGTGCCTGAGTTTGACTGGTTAATGCCCATTGAATAAAAGCTGAGTACTTTTTCAGTGTCGGCAAATAATTGATAGACACTGGCAAGGGTTTGTTGGTCAATATCGCAATAGGCTGATACTTCAGCGAGTGACCATTTTTTTGCTGCTAATAAAGCTTGTTCGAAACCTTGGGTATGCTGTGCAATATAGTCATTATTTAAGCCATTGTTAGCGCTTAAGTAGTTTAAAAGACCGTTAAAAAATGCGGCGTCAGTGCCTGGCTTTATCGGTAAAAAATAATCAGCTATTTGACAGGTTGCGGTTTTACGCGGGTCAATAACCACAATTTTCATCGCTGGATTACGTTTTTTAGCACGTTCAATACGTTGAAATAATACCGGATGGGTCCAAGCGGCATTAGAGCCGGTAATTAATAACAGCTCTGTACTGTCTAAATCGTCATAGCTACATGGTACAACGTCCTCACCGAAACTGCGCTTATAAGCGGCAACCGCTGAAGACATGCAAAGGCGTGAATTGGTATCTATATTGGCTGAACCTATATAGCCTTTCATTAATTTATTCGCCAGATAATAATCTTCAGTCAGTAGCTGTCCTGATACATAAAAAGCCACGGCATCAGCACCATGCTCTTTAATAATTTGTGTAAATTTATCGGCAACATGATTTGTCGCTGTTGACCAATCAACCGTTTTATTATTTATTTGTGGCTCAAGCAAGCGGTTGGTTAAATCTGTGGTGGCTAATAAATTGGTACCTTTAACACACAGTTGTCCAAAGTTGGCTGGGTGCTCTATGGTGCCGACTAATGCACTGGCCTTGCCATTGTTAACCGTAATATCAATACCACAACCTACACCACAGTATGCACAAGTTGATTGAACAATATGTGACGATTGAGAACAACTCATAAAATTTACCTTTAAAACAGAGAATGATATACAGCCCGCTTTATATGGGATGTTTTGTTTATTTATTTATGTTCGAATTTTATTCGATGACATTTAGACAAATATCTTGTTTAACTTTCACAGCACGGCTTGCAAATTCTGCCTCAGCCAGATTTTTCAATAAAGCGCTACAACCGCCACATCCGCTACTGGCTTTAGTACAAATTTTAATATCATCTAGGGTATAAGCTCCTTGAACGATTGAGCTGATAATATTGCTTTTTGTGACCTGATGACATGAACAAATAATCGCGCTATCAGGTAGTGCACCAACGTCTAATGTTGGCTTTTCACCTGACCAAGGCAATATCAGCGTTTCGGGTGATTCAGGTAAACCTATGTCATTAAGCATATATTGCAATAACGTGTCGTATTCACGGGTATCACCAATTAATACTGCGCCAAGCATTTTGCTTTTGTCACTAGAGATAACAATTTTCTTGTAAACGCCAGCCGGTTGATTTTGATAGGTATAGGTTATTGCCCCGGTTGTTTTTGCGTGAGCGTCACCTATTGAGCCTACTTCAACACCCATGAGTTTCAATTTGGTACTCATATCGGCACCGGTAAACAAGGTTTGTTCACCCATAATATGTTTTGCCGCCACCTTAGCCATCTGGTAACCCGGCGCCACTAAACCAAAAATGAAGTTGTTCCAAAGCGCACATTCGCCAATCGCATAGATATTTTTATCTGAGGTTTGGCAGTGGTCATTAATCACAATACCGCCTCGTTCACCCATTTCAAGCGCGAATGATTTAGCTAGATTGTCATAAGGGCGAATACCTGCGGAAAATAAAATAAGGTCAGTTTCTAGCTCGGTATTATCACTAAAACACAGTTTATAACGACAGATTTCGCCGTCTTCAATTACGCTGGTGGCTTTTGATGTATGCACCTCAACACCTAAAGCTTCAATTTTTTCTTTTAATAAGCGACCGCCACCAGCATCAATTTGTACCCCCATTAATTGTGATGCAAATTCAACGACATGGGTTTTTAAGCCTAAGTGGCTTAGCGCATTTGCAGCTTCAAGGCCGAGTAAACCACCGCCGATAACCACCCCCACTTTACTGACCTTTGCGCTGGCCTGAATCTTATCTAAGTCATCTATGGTGCGATAAACCAAACAATGCTCGCGGTCTTTTCCTGGAATAGGCGGTACAAAAGGATAAGAGCCAGTGGCTAAGATGAGTTTGTCATAAGCGATAACTTGGCCGTTTTGTGTGACAACATGCTTATTGCTGCGATCGATATCAACAACTTTGGCATTAGTTTGAAAATTTACCGTCCAATCTTGGTAAGTTGTTTCGTCAGCCATGGCCAGATCTGCCGCTGTTTTACCGCTAAAGTATGTTGAAAGGTGAACACGGTCATAAGCAAGGCGAGGCTCTGCTGACAAAACGGTTATCTCAATGGCTTGAGCAGCTGTGTTCATTTGAGCCAATTGCTCAACAAAATGGTGACCCACCATGCCGTTACCGACCACGACAACTTTTTGTTTCTCTATGATTTGTTGGTTACTTGAGCTAATTTTATTTACCTGCTGCAATAGTGATATGGGTTTACAATTTGTGATAACGCTTAACAAACCTGTAGAGCGTTATCATTATAAGTGTGTTTGGAGAGCTAAAAATTTGCACTTACCCAAAGCCAAATTTTATCTGTATCAACTTTACCTGCAGTAGAATCGCCTGCTGAGTAAGCCGCATACTTTAAGCCTGCCTTATAATTCTTAGCGAATTTTTTCGCGTAAACGGCATTAATTTCGCTGCCTAAATCATCAACCGTATTGGTTGATTCATCAGCAGAATAATCATGAATTGTCACTGTCCAACCGCCGCCGAATGCTTTACCTGACACAGAGGCATAAAGATCAACCAAGCCTTCTTTTGGTGTGCCTAAAAATTGATCTGCCCAACCATTGAATTTATGCAGTGTCGCCAGTGGTGTTGAAAACCCAACCATTGAATCATCACTGCCTAGAACTTCTGCACCTAATTTAAGAGTTAGCGCATCAAAGCTATAGCCGCCTTCTATGGCCATATAGCTTGCAGAGTAGTCAGTTGCGCCGCTTTCTGAATCTTGAGTAGCAAATTCGGCTGAATATGAAAACTTGTCTTTTTTACCGTTAAAACTCACCCCGAAAGTATCTAAGCTATTAGCGGTTCCTTCATCAACTTCTAAGAGATAGCTGTAAACGGTTAGTTTGCCATAACTCGTTTTGTAGGCGAGGTTAAGTAAATGGTCTTTTGCATTAAAATCTTTTTCATTGGAAAAAATACGATTACGTTTATTAATGTAGCTATAGCTCATTTTTACATTGTCTAATGCGTCATAAGTTATGGTCGCGGCATCAAATGTTTGTCTATCTTGACGCCATCCTACATGCCCAACATAACGATGATTATCTAAGGTCAGTACTTGGCGACCGACTTTAGCGGTGATCCCATCTTTTTTGTATTGCACATAAGCTTGGTCTAATTCAGTCGTTTCTGGATCGGCAATAACAGAATATTCAGTATTATTGCCCACGGCATCGTTATACCTGTTAATACCCGCTACTTGGCGTGAGTCTTCAAATTCAACAACTGCGGTAAAATTATTGTAGCTAGCACTGGTGTAATTTAGACGAGTTCTTAGCGTTAACGCTGAGGCATCTTTTTTGGTATTGTCTTGATCAACTTTTTCATATCGCAAGTTTAAATCTATACTGGCTTTAGCTTTAGTCTCGCTATTTGCGGTTGCTGAAGCACTGGCACTTGCTAACAAAACCACTGCCGTAATTTTTGAGAATGTATGAACGTTTTTCATGGTTTATCCCTTAAAGTTTTTTTAAATTATTTTTATAATTTTTCAATTTAGCGAAATATATTAAGCAACACTGGACGTCTTTTGTTTTACTTCAGCTTTTTCAGTTGATTTAGCTGTAGGAATAACTTCAACTTTTCTTTGTTTTTCATACAAAAAAGTTAAAACAGCTGAGCGCAATCGGTTATATTCAACATCTTCTGCTAGCGCTAAACGGTTTCTTGGATGAGGTAAGTTGACGTCTAATATTTCGCCTATTGTCGCGGCTGGCCCGTTGGTCATCATGACAATGCGATCTGATAATAAAACAGCTTCATCTACGTCATGGGTGATCATGATGACGGTGTTGTTAAGCTTTTGCTGAATTTCCATTAATGAGTCTTGCATATGAGCTCGCGTTAAAGCGTCGAGCGCACCAAAAGGTTCATCCATCAAAAGTACTTCTGGTTTCATTGCTAAAGCTCTGGCAATACCAATACGTTGTTTCATACCGCCTGAAATTTCATCAGGACGCTTGTCTTTTGCATGATCCATATGAACTAAACGTAAGTTATGTTCGATCCATTCTTTCATTTCGCTTGAAGACATTTTATTTTTGAAGACTTGTTTTACCGCTAACTCAATATTTTGATAGGCGGTTAACCAAGGCAATAATGAATGGTTTTGAAAAACAACAGCACGTTCAGGGCCGGGTTCTGTTACTTCTTTGTTATTTAATAATACGCCACCTAATGTTGCTCTGTGCAAACAGGCAACAATATTCAATACGGTTGATTTACCACAACCTGAATGACCTATAAGTGAAATGAATTCACCTTTTTTTATTTGTAAATCAACACCCTTTAACGCGGTAAAATCACCTTTAGGGGTTGGAAATACCATATCTACTTTGCTGATGTCTAAAATAATGCTCATGTGATTTCCTTAATCCTATATTGGCTAAAGTTGTGCGCTTGATTTGTCCCAAGACAATATTCTTTGCAGTTGCAGCATGGTTCTATCAAGCATGTAGCCAATAAGGCCTATGGTTAATACTGCGGTCATAATGCGACTAAGAGATTGTGAGCTGCCGTTTTGGAATTCATCCCAAACGAACTTTCCTAACCCTGGATTTTGTGCCAGCATTTCAGCCGCAATAAGTACCATCCAAGCAATACCTAATGACATTCTCATGCCAGTAAAAATGGCAGGAATGGAAGCAGGTAAAACAATTTTTTGAATATGAACGTGTTTAGGCAGGCTTAATACTTTACTGACATTCACCCAGTCTTTATTTATTGAAGCCACACCAAAAGAAGTGTTGATGACCATAGGCCAAAGACTACATAAAGTTACTGTGATTAAAGAGGTGATAAAAGATTTAGCAAACATAGGATCAGGAGATACATAAAGTGCACTGACTACCATGGTTACTATCGGTAGCCAAGCCAAAGGAGATACGGGTTTAAAAATTTGTATAATAGGGTTTATTGCCGTATTTAAATTTTTACTTAAACCAATGGCAATACCTAAGGGAATAGCAACAACAGCAGCCACTAAAAAGCCACTAATTACCGTCACTAAACTGGTGAATATTTGGTCTAAAAATGTTTCTTTACCGGTATAAACTCGTATTTTAGCTTGATAGCTTGGATCTTTTGCCATGCGCACTTTATTTCGTTCGTCCTGGCGAATATAAAAAGCATCTTCTTTGTCGCGTTCAGCATTATGTTCATCAATTAAATTAACTACTTGAGTAGCCACTGCACTGGGGCCAGGGAATTTTCCGAGCGAAGTATCAATGCTACTTGCCGTAAACGACCATAGCAGCATAAAACAGAAGATACCGGCCATAGGTAATATCAACGCTTGTGCCTTTTCTGAAATAAAGGACCCGATTATTTTGTTATTACTCATTGGCACAATACCTAATGTTTTTTTATTAATTACAGCAGTCATTTTTGCTCTCCTTTATGCGCTGCCAGTTAATGGACAGCGCATAACTACTCAGTAAAGTACTGGCTAAAATACGACAAGGTTCTAAAGTTTGTCACCGGCTTTTAGGCCAATTTTAAACTTGTTTATATAGGCGTTTGGTTGAGTACCGTCATAAACAATGTTGTCAATAAAGTGTTTTTGAGGAGCACGGAAACCGTCTTCACCGACTAAGTCTGAAAAGTCGCTTTTAGACAATAACTTGTCATCAACTAATGATTGCGCTGCAGCCATGTAAATATCAGGACGATAAACTTGTGCGGCAATATCTTTGTACCAACTATCAGGTTTGTCATCGCTAATTTGTCCCCAACGACGCATTTGTGTTAAATACCAAATAGCATCAGAGTAGTAAGGATAAGTGGCGTTGTAGCGAAAGAATACGTTGAAGTCAGGTACTGAACGCACATCGCCTTTTTCGTACTCGAAAGTCCCTGTCATGCTGTTTGCGATAACGTCGTAATCAGCACCAACATAGTTCGATTGAGATAAAATTTTCACTGCTTCTGGACGGTTAGCATTATTGTTTTCGTCTAACCATTTAGCGGCACGAATCAATGCGCGTGTTAAACGAATGGTGGTATTTGGGTATTTGTCAGCAAAGGCTTTAGTAATACCAAATACTTTTTCCGGGTTGTTCTTCCAAATTTCATAATCGGTAACGACCGGCACACCAATGCCTTTAAATACGGCTTGTTGGTTCCAAGGTTCACCTACACAATAACCATAAATAGTGCCGGCTTCCATTGTGGCTGGCATTTGTGGAGGAGGCGTTACTGACAACAGCACTTGTGCGTCAATCTTTCCTGATGTATCACCTTTATGAGGAGCGTAAAATCCAGGATGAATATCACCAGCCGCTAACCAATAGCGTAACTCGTAGTTATGTGTCGACACTGGAAACACCATACCCATGTTGAAAGGTTTGCCTTCATCAAGATACTTTTCTACAACAGGCTTTAAGGCATCAGCTTTAATAGGATGAACAGGTCTTCCATCGGCTTGCTTAGGAATATTGACCTTCATTTGCTTCCAAATTTCATTAGAAACAGTAATCGCATTGCCATTTAAGTCCATTGAAAAAGGCGTAATGATTTCAGCTTTAGTCCCGTAACCAATCGTTGCTGCAATGGGTTGGCCAGCAAGCATGTGAGCACCGTCTAATCGACCATCTATAACGCCATCAAGTAATACTTTCCAGTTAGCTTGAGATTCAATCGTGACGTATAAGCCTTCATCTTCAAAAAATCCTTTCTCATAAGCAATAGCGATAGGGGCCATATCGGTTAATTTAATAAAACCAAATTTAAGTTCTTCTTTTTCTGGGTAGCCTAGCTCTGCTGCTTGCAAAGACGAAGTCAGTAGGGAGCCAGAAATACATAGTCCTGCAATAACAGTACGGCATAATTTTTTACATTCATTTTTTAAAGTCGTTTTCAAAATACCTTTCTCCAAATAAAAAAAGCCCACAGTACTTCGGATACAATCCGAGTACTGTGGGCTTCAATGCCAAACTAATAATGACTACGTCGTTGCAGTGCGATTAGTTTTAACGAAATAAGTTTTGAGTCAATTTTCACTTTATCGTTAAAACAACCGCTGTTGATTGAATTAACATGAAAACGCTATTAACTATAAAGCACAATTAGTGCCACCTATTAATTGTATTTAAAATCAGTGGCTTACTTTATTTTATGTTTTTTGATTAAATACTTTGCTCCAACAGTGAGAAGTATTTGCACTATTTTGGTGTCTATAGGCCTGTAGGCAGATACTTCATTTTAATAAAGGCTCTACTTATTCTTATATATTACAGCTTGATAAATATCTTCCCTGTAGATCGAAGTAATGTCTAGATCCGTTATTTGTTGTCTGTTTATGTGTCCACACGCTTGCATTAATTTGGCAATGTTTTCACCGTAATGATGTGCTGGCCTATTGAATGTGGGATCACCTAATGTCGAAAATTGTTGATAGCTTTCTACTTTACGAGGTGATGTATTGTTAAGGGTTAGGCAACTCCCCATTAATGAAGGCGCAATTACGTCGATATGTGTGTCTAAATACTTTGCACGACTCAAGAACCTCGCTGCTTCAAAGCGATTGGGAATATTTTCAAGCCATTGGCATGCTTCATATAAAGCTGATACTAAAGCAAATGTTGTTTCTGGGTGCTTAACTTGCCAATCAGACATTAATCCAAGCACCTTCTCAGGTGAATCTTCCCATAAGTCAGAAGAAGTAACACCTGTGATGCCAACACCTTCTCTAACCGCTTTAGCATTCCAAGGACTACCGACACAAAAGCCATCAAGATCCCCTGAATGCATAGATGGCACCATGTTTGAAGGAGGTACAATTAATAAATTAATGTCTGATGGATCGATATCACTATTCTTTAGCCATTCAACAAGTTGATAATGATGACAGCTATAAGGAAAAACGACAGCGAAGGTTAATTTATTACCTTCTTTTTTTCGTTGCTCTATTTCATGTCTCAATATATTGGCCGAAAATGGCATACTGATCTCATTGGTATTGTGTTGTAATAATATTTTTTGGTAGAGTTTAGTCGATAACGTGATGCCATTACCGTTACGACTCAATATCATTGGGGCAATCACGGTTGACTTTTGTCCGTGTAAACCTAAGTTACAGGCAATGGGCATAGGGGCTAACATTTGGGCGGCGTCAATAACTCCGCTATGCAATTTATCTCTTAATGTGGCCCAAGAATTTTGTTTTGTTAGGTTTACGTTAAGCCCCCATTTTTCGAAAAATCCCATTTCATGAGCAATGACTAAGGGGGCACTATCTGTTAATGGCATAAAGCCAAGGGTTATATTTTTTTTTTCAATATTAAACATAATTGATATTCTCTACAATTCTTTAACACGTCTTTAAATATCTAAAAAATGCTAGCAACAGAAAGGATGTTTTTGGCAACATCATCCATTTTCTGGCTGTTATCCATCGCTATTTTTCGAATGAAGTGATACGCATCTATTTCAGACAGTTGTTTTGTTTCCATTAACCAACGTTTAGCTTTATCGATACTTTTCTGGCTAGACAATTTTTGTTTAGTGTCAGCAAGTTCTTGTTTTAGTCCTTGAAAAAGCTCAAATCTCGCAATAGCCACATCAATAATTGACTTCACTCTTGTTTGGTTAACTTCCCCTACAACATAAGCACTAACCCCTGATTTGACCATCTGATTAATGGTAGTATTGGCACATTGTTGTTCTGAAAAAACTACGATAGGTTTTGGGGCGAATTGAGAAATTTTATTGAGGTTTTCAAGCATATCTCTGTTTGGAGATTCTATATCAATAATGATAACGTCTGGGTTTAGCTGTTTAACATCTCTTAATAAAGGTACGCCAGAATGAGCAACATGATAGATATCATATTGCTCATTTATCAGTACGCTCATTAATACCTTTGCTTTTGCATGGTTTATTTCAGCAAGCAATACTTTTAATCCTGATGGAACATCCTGATATATGGTATTTTTATTAGGCAAAGACAAGGTTTTATTTTTCAATTTATTCAAATTAAAATTAAGAATTAAGTATATTTAAAATATTAAAGCACAATTCACACCAGAAGTTTAATTGAATTTATATCAATTGGTTAGGATTATCCTTTGATTTTTTATACTCGTTTTTATTAGTTTGTGATGCAAAGATGCACCAAAATAACCTCTTCCAGGATTGAACTGTTTAAACACCTTAGCATGTAGAATTGGGATAATTAATCTTCGCGTATGCATACTTTTTTTTAGCAGGTGCTAAGTGAGTCATATTAGGCTTAAATTTAATGATGAATGGTACAAAATAAAAATCCCAGCACCGTTAACTTCGCTAGGATTTTTATGAAAATAAAGGATGAAATCCTTAACCAAATATTTCTAATTTTCCATCAGTAACACGTGTTTCATAGGTTTTAATCGCTAAAGTATCATCATCTAAACAGGCTCCTGAATTTAAAACAAAGCGTTGTTTTAATAAGGGTGAAGCAACGTAAATATTACCTTTAGTTTCACCAATTAAACCACGGTATAAAACGTTTGCTTTACCAAAGGGATCAAAGTTAGAAATAGCATAAACGGTGTCCTTACCTACTTGGAATAAAGCCACTTGTTCTTTGTTTGCTAATAATGCACAAACACCTGAGTTTTTAATTAAATCACTGGTTGAGCAAATGGTTTGCCAGCTATTTTCTGTTGTCATTTTATTTTCCTTATTCGTAAACGTATTTATGCAGGTGTTAAATCAACGGCTTGAATTTGAACGCCATATTTTTTCTCATCACCTTGAGCGGGTCTAATTTGATCACGCTCAGTAACGAATTCGATGTTGCCATCGACAGTGTCAGAGTTAACAAACTGACGAAAACGCTTTAATTGCTCTTCACTTTCGATGGTTGTTTTCCACTCACATTGATAGGTATCAACGACATTTTGCATTTGCTTTTCTAATTCAGCATTAATCCCTAAGTGATCGTCCTTAACTATTTTCTCCATGTAGGCTAAGCCGCCTTCTAGGTTTTCTAACCAGACAGAAGTACGGGTTAAACGATCTGCGGTACGTACATAAAACATTAAGTAACGATCGATATATTTCACTAAGGTTTCATCATCTAAATCAGTCGCGAATAAGTCGCCATGGCGAGGCTTCATGCCGCCATTGCCACTGACGTATAAGTTCCAGCCGTTTTCAGTAGCAATAATACCAATGTCTTTACTTTGTGCTTCAGCACACTCGCGTGTACAGCCCGAAACCGCAAACTTAATTTTATGAGGAGAACGCAAGCCCTTGTAGCGATCTTCTAAGAAAATGGCCATTGCCATGCTGTCTTGTTGGCCGTAACGACACCAAGTGCTGCCAACACAAGATTTAACCGTACGTAACGATTTGCCATAGGCATGACCAGTTTCCATACCTGCATCAATTAAGCGTTTCCATATCGCCGGTAATTGGTCAACACGTGCGCCGAATAAGTCGATACGTTGGCCGCCTGTTACTTTGGTATATAGGTTATATTCTTTAGCGACTTCACCAATAACAATTAACTTATCTGGGGTTACTTCACCGCCTGGCATACGTGGAACGACAGAATAAGTACCATCTTTTTGCATATTACCTAGAAAGACATCATTGGTGTCTTGTAGTGATACATGGTCGGGTTTTAATATGTAATCGTTCCAAACCGAAGCGAGAATAGACGCAGCTGCTGGCTTACAAATTTCACAGCCTAAACCTGAACCGTGTTTTTCTACTAAAAGGTCAAAGGTTTTAATTTGTTCTGCTTGCACAATGTGAAATAACTCAACCCGGCTGTAAGCAAAATGTTCGCAAAGGTCAGTGCTAATTTCTACCCCACGTTTTTCTAATTCGTGATCTGTTACTTTTTTCAATAAGGCGGCACAACCGCCACAGCCTGTTCCTGCTTTCGTTGAAGACTTTACTTCACCGACATCAACGGCGCCACAATCAATAGCAGCAATAATATCGCCTTTGGTGACATTCAAACATGAGCAGATAGTCGCGGTATTAGGTAAAGCATCCACGCCTAAGGTGGGTTTTTCGCCTGAGCTAGGTAAAATTAAACCGTCGGGATTTTCTGGTAATTCAATACCATTTAATGCGTATTGCAATAAGGTATCGTATTCACTGGTATCACCCACTAAAACCGCACCTATTAATTCTTTACCATTGGCACTGACCACTATTTTTTTATAAATTTGGTCAGGTTGATTTGAATAGACGTAGCTTTTACAACCTTGAGTACGGCCATGAGCATCGCCGATCGATCCGACATCCATACCCATTAATTTTAATTTAGTGCTCATATCTGCACCAGTGAACTGCTGTTCACCGCCAATAATGTTATCGGCAGCCACTTTAGCCATAGTGTAGCCTGGCGCCACTAAACCAAAAATAAAGTTATTCCACAAAGCACACTCACCAATAGCGTAAATATTTTCGTTAGAGGTTTTACAGTTGTTATCAACCACAATGCCGCCTCGCTCGCCAACCGCTAAATCAAATTCACGTGCTAAATTATCATAGGGGCGAATACCGGCTGAGAATAAGATGACGTCAGTTTCTAAATGTGTTCCATCGGCAAAATTCATTCGGTGAACACATTCTTCACCGTCGACAATTTCATTGGTGGCTTTTTGTGTATGTACCTGAACACCAATACCTTCGATCATTGAACGCAATAAAGCGCCGCCGTCTTTGTCTAATTGCACGCCCATCAATTGTGGGGCAAACTCTACAACGTGTGTCTGCAGGCCAAGTTCTTTAAGGGCGTTAGCGGCTTCTAAACCTAATAACCCCCCACCAACCACCACACCAACTTTACCCGCTTTAGCTGACGCTTGAATGTCTTCTAAATCTTGAATAGTACGATAAACCAAACAATGGTCACGTTCTTTACCTGGAATAGGGGGAACAAAGGGGTATGATCCTGTCGCCATAACTAATTTATCGTAAGCGAAAATGTCACCCGATTCAGTCGTCACGGTTTGTGCAGCTTTATTAATATTAGTGACTTTCGCGTTGGTAAAAAAATTAACGCCTATTTCGTTGTAATATGCTGGCGTAGTCATGGCTAAATCATCAGCAGTTTTTCCAGAAAAGTACTCTGATAAGTGAACGCGGTCATAAGCTAAACGGTCTTCAGCTGATAGAACGGTAATTTCATAGCCGGCATGTTTCGCCATTTCATCAACAAAGTGATGGCCAACCATGCCATTACCAACGACGACGATCTTCTGAGGTTGTGTACTCATTTTTGGAACCCTACTTCTTTAAATTACTGCTGTAATAGCAGAATTAGATAATGATTTGTTATTAGCAATAAACGAACCAAGTAGTTTTTTTTAATAAATTCAATTAGATAGTGATTTATGTGTGAGTTGTAACAGCGATTTTGCACTGCAGTGAAGGCATCAACGCACCAGAGGTGTGCACCATAATCATCAGCGGTAAGTGCAAAGGGGGAAAGGGTTAATTAACTAAAGATACCATCAAGGCAATAAACAATAAGGTTGATACTAATTGCCAAAAAAAGATAGGATCACGCTTTAACAAGGGTTGGTTTTTGTATTCTTCAACGGCAGATGAACTCGGTTTATTTAAATCACTAAAAAATTCTGAAAAGGCTCTATAGCGCTGTTTTGGGTCTGCAGCCGTTGCTTTTTGAAGGCTTAAATCTAACCACAAGGGTAACTCAGGTCGAAACTGTTTAATGCTGCGATATTGCATATCGTTATAATTTTTAATAGTGACTTCAGCACGTTGCATTGGTTTGTAAGGAAGTTCACCAGATAACATTTCATAACAAATAACCCCCAATGAGAATAGGTCACTTTGATAATCAGCTTGCATATGCAATAAGGTTTCAGGTGCAATATAATTTAATGAACCGTGTGGTACTTGTTCTTTTATTGTTTCTTGGTTTTCATCAAGTGAAGCGACAAATACGGTGCCGTAATCAATCAATTTAATTTGACCATATTCATCGATCATAATATTGTCGGGCTTTAAGTCGCGGTGAACTAAATCTAAACGTTGAAATGATCGTAATGCGCCGATCACTTGTTTCATTATATCGCGGACCTGCGCAATGCTAGGTTTAGGGTTGTCATGTAACCATTCACCCAGGGTTTGCCCTTTAATGTATTCACATACATGGTATAAAAACTGGCTGTCTTTTTTAGCGGATAATACACGCATGACATTAACGTGTTTAATGCGTTCTCCCACCCAAGCTTCCCGCATAAAACCTTGTAAATAAAAGGCGTCATCTGAAAAGTTAGCAGAGGGTGCTTTTAACACATAAGGCTTATCTGTTTTAACATCGACGACTAAATACAAGTGTGAACGAATACTGGCGTGTATTATTTTTTTAACAAGATAATCATCAAGTTTCTGCCCAACTTTTAATGCTGGAGGGATCGCTTTTGAACTTAGGTCGCGTTCAATTTCTGCCAGTTTCCGATTCGGTATCGCGTCAATATAAACCAGTAAGCAGGTCACATTGTCATGACTACCGCGCTCAAGTGCGGTGGCAACAATTTTTTCAGAAAGAGCTTCTAAGTCAGACTTATTTGGTGATAACGGCAATGAATCAAAGAGTGTTTTAAAAGCAGCTTTACTAACAAAGTCATGAATACCATCACAACTTAGCATAAATAAATCTCCTGCCTGTAAATCGACTTGATAAACATCAACTTCTAAATGGCTATCAGCACCTAATGCGCGTGTTAATAAATCCTGTTGCCCTATTTGTTTACGATTATGATCACGGGTTATAATTTCTAATTGTTGCTGGCGATATTTTGTTATACGGGTATCGCCAACATGAAAAATATAACCGGTGTTTGATTTAGCAATAAGCGCTGAAAAAGTCGTTAGCCATTGAGGCGAGTCTTGATTAACTAGAGCATCAACAAATCCGCTTTGTGAATACAACCAGTTATTTAAACTGCTTAATACTTTAGCGGCAGATTTCTGTGTAGACCATGTTTCGGGCGTAGCAAGATACTCTTGAATAAATTGAGTGACCGCAAGTTGTGAAGCTTCAGCGGCTTTACTTGCGCTCGATACTCCATCTGCGATAGCCACAACCGCGCCTTTAGCGCGTAATTCAAGTTTTTTTGGCACAATAGCAGCAAAAGCGTCTTGGTTTTCTGCCTTTAAACCTTTATGAGAAAAACCACCAAAGCATAGTTGTAAATCTACAACCGTGCTTTGGAGCGTTTGCTTCTCTGTATTGATAACACTCATGTTAGCTTAGTGACCGACATTAATTAATTCAACTGTGCCATCTTCACGTACCTCAGTCATTGTGCCTTTTGGCTCTACCATAAAGAGTAATGTAATAAAGCCTACCACAGCGGTAGCGGAAATCACCATAAAGAAAGTCGAGTAATCAACCATAGTTAATACGGTTAAGTAAACCACCGCACCCACGTTACCGTAAGCGCCTGTCATACCGGCAATTTGTCCCGTTAAACGACGTTTAATTAAGGGGACTGCTGCAAATACAGCTCCTTCACCCGCTTGCACGAAAAAAGAACAAGCCATAGCTGTTACTACTGCTAGGGCTAATGGCCATTCTCCGGTGATTTCCGACATGGCAAAATAACCCGCAGCTAAACCTGCTGTTAAAATTAATAAGGTTTTCTTTCGGCCAAACTTGTCTGATAACCAACCACCACCAGGACGAGACATTAAATTCATAAATGCATAAGTAGAGGCTAACATCGCTGCGTACACCATGCTTAATTCGAATGTTTCAGCGAAGAATAATGGTAACATCGAAACAACGGCCAACTCAGAACCGAAAGTTGCAAAATAAAGCACATTTAACACAGCCACTTGCTTGAATTCGTAACGATGAATTTCTTCGACCGGTTTTGAAAATAAGTGACCGTTTACTTTAATGGTTTGTTTTAATTCAATGGCAAACAAAACCACTAAGCTAATGTAGGCAATGACGGCACTTTGTTCTGTTAATAAACTGACACCGGCAGGTGATAATTTCCAGGTGAGTAAAGCTAAAGCGCCATACATAGGAATTTTCATAATGAGTAATAAGAAGAAGTCGCCCGTTGAGGTCACTTCCATTGCACCTGTTTGTTTAGGCTTGAAATACGTTGAACCCTTAGGTGTATCCGTTACGTTTTGATACCAGACAACACTGAAAACCAAGCTTAATACACCGGTAAAAGCAACGGCGTATCTCCAGCCATCTTCACCACCAAAGGCTAACGCTAGTGTAGGTAGTGACATGGCAGCAGCGGCTGAACCAAAGTTACCCCAACCCCCATAAATGCCTTCAGCCGTCCCTAATTCGTTAGCGGGGAACCATTCAGAAACCATACGGATACCAATAACAAAACCCGCACCAATAAAACCTATTAAGAAGCGCGAAAGTGCCGCTTGTTCAAACGTATCTGCAAGCGCAAACATAAAACAAGGGATACTACACACACCAAGCAAAACCGCGAATGTTAAGCGCGGACCGTATTTATCGGTAAGCATACCAATGACAACACGCGCTGGAATGGTTAACGCTACGTTTAATAACATTAATGTTTTTATTTCAGCTTTTGTTAGCCCTAATGAATCAGCAATAACTGACACCAAGGGAGCAAAGTTAAACCAAACAGCAAACGTAATGAAAAACGCTATCCAACTCATATGTAATGCTTTCATCTTACCTTTGAATGAAAATATATTGAGACCTTCTTGACCGCTCATGTACCACTCCTAAAATTGAGTCAATTAAATAAGCAGGTTTATTTAATACTCATCATTGATTGAGTTACGTAGAGCAAAGGTAGTGCCATCATTATTACTTTATCTATCACATTGTTTTAAAAGACTTTATTGTTATTTTTATTGTGTTGATAATTTTTGGTGCACAAGACAATGACGAATACGCACAAATAGAGTGCAAAAAAATAGTCAGTAATCAATGCATCATTAATGAGCACTTATATTTAGCAGACACCTTTAAAAAGGAGTCAATAAAACAGTAATGGTATTACGCTCCTTATAAGTACAATCCTCTAAAAAACGATTGTTATTGAAAGAGATTAGTTAGAGAAGCGCTTTATGGTTGAGTCAATAGTGGTGTTGATTTGAGGTTAGGTCACCAGAAAAATAGTGACGGAACTGTCCGCTTGATTAAGTCTCAGGTGATGTTATTTAAGATATAGTGGCTTGCTGTTTAAAAGTACCAAAGCCAGTTATTAGCGTATGAATTAAGAGGGTGAAAAAATGGCTGTGCTAAAACAGAACGCCGCTTAAATCTCCTTAATGACTTATCTGGAAAATTCACAGCTAGGGGTTTTCCCCCGCATAAAGTAGGGGCTGTTCCCGATGGTCTTATTTGCCAAAATCTTGTCAAATAATAGCGTAAATAAAATACACTTTTAAAGACGGGTAGATATAAAGTATGAAGACAATAATAAAGAACATGGCATTAACCATGTCAATCGCAGGTATCAGTCTTAGTGCAACCGCAGCTGCAGTCATTGGCTCTCAATTAGAGCAACAATTACAAAATATGACAGTAACGGACAGCGCTATGGTTGTTGTTTCCTATGATCAACTTGATGCATTAACAACTACCCAGTTGCAAAGCTTATTAAACCTTGGTTTAACTCAAGGTGTACAGTTTAAATCATTACCTATCGTAGGTGTAATGGCAAACGCTAATCAGATTAATCACTTAGCGGCAATGCCAGGTGTTCGTTCGATATTCGCTAACCGTTCATTAGAATATTATAATGCTGAAGCACGTCAGATAACAGGTGTAGAAAAACTACAATCTAGCGCATTCGACAACAACAATGGTATGAAATACACGGGTAAGGGCGTTACCGTTATTGTTAATGATTCAGGCATCGATGCAACATTAGATGATTTAGAATATGGCGTTAAAGTGATTGAAAATGTGCAAGGCGTTACCCATGCTCAAGCGCTTTCCTTAACAGGTTTTGACGGTATGTGGCTAGAAGGTCAACGTAACACTGACTTAAATGTTGGTCATGGTACACATTGTGCCGGTACTGTAGGCGGTTGGGGGACTCACTCTGGCGGCAAATACCAAGGTGCAGCACCTGGCGCTGATATTATTGGTTATGGCTCTGGCGCGGGTCTTTCTATTTTAGATGCGCTGGGCGGCTATGATTATGCTATTACCCACGTTTGGGATTTTAACTCTCCTATAAGAGTGATGAGTAACTCTTGGGGCTCTAGTGGCAAATATGACTCTGCAGGTCCAATATCTTTAGCGTCTTATAAAGCGCACAGAGTGGGCATTATATCGGTATTTGCTGCCGGTAATAGTGGTTCAGGCGAAGACACGCATAATCCATATGCTCAAATCCCATGGGGCATCTCTGTTGGTGCAAGTACCAAGCAAGGCGATTTAATCGATTTTTCATCGCGGGGTAAACGTGGTGAAAGCGGTGATTTTAGGATGCCAGACGGTTCAGCTTGGACTTATATCAATGAAGTGACTATTGTTGCCCCAGGTGTTGATATTATTTCGACACGTGCTAAAACCAATATCGCTTCTAATGGTGGTGCCGATGATATTGGTGTGATTGAAAACGAATACTTACCATTTTACACAAGAATTTCAGGCACTTCGATGGCCGCGCCTCATGTTGCCGGTATTATTGCCTTGATGTGGGAAGCTAATCCCAATTTAACCAATTTACAAATAAAAACTATTCTTCAAGAAACAGCTACTAATATGCCAGGTTACCAATCTTGGGAAGTTGGCGCGGGTCATGTCAATGCATATGCAGCAGTTGCTGGAGCCCTAGGTTATAACGAACAAAACAGTGCAACGGTGAACAATCTCAATACCTTTAATGCCAATGCGATTATTATTGATGATGAATCACCTGAGCCATTTAGCGTTTTATTTACCCCAGTAGGTGAACCTGAAGTCCATCTATTTAACGTTCAAGATGATGCCGCATGGATAAGTGCTTCTTCTGAAACATTGGCCAATCTGGTTAAACTTAAATTGGAAGCTCCAGACGGTACCGTCTATTTTGGTAACTTAACAACGCCTGTGCTAAGTAGCACCATGCGAGTTTCTGCACCAGCACAAACCGGAGAATGGAAATTATCTGCCTTTGGCATCACTTCTTTATCAGGTGTACAAGCTGATCCAACAGGTACCACTAATGGTCCTGGTATTCCTGAATATATCGAAGGTGATATTTCAATTTTAACCTCAGGTGGCTACGAAGGCCTAAGCGACATTGCCGGACATCCTGCAGAAAAAGCAATTGAATTTGCGGTCAGTGAGCGTTTAGTTGATAGTAAAAACGATCAATCTTATCGTCCAGATGCTAAGTTAAGACGTAAAGAGCTGGCGCAATATTTAGTCATGGGTATGTCAATTAGACAGCACCGTGGCTTCTTAAATGATAATAAAACAGTCTTTACAGATGTTAACGCGAAACACGCCCCCTTCGTTGATGCCGTCACGGAAACTGGCTCAGCGCTTAAAGATCGAGTACAAAACCAAGCACCGGTGATGATCTCTAATGGTGATAGTTTTCAACCACACGCTAAGGTGAATAAACAAGAGTTAGCTTATTCACTGGTACAGGCACTCGGATTAGAAAGACAAGTTAAAGACTTTAGTGGTGATATAACCGTCGAATATAACGGTGAACGTATTGCTGTTAAGGACTCAAGCGATATTAATGAAGCGCTAAAAGGTTATGTGCAGGCTGCAATAGATATGTCATTAATCGGGGTTCGTTTCGCTATTGAACAAGGACCTTATGACCTATCGCCAACCGTTGTTGCTTACTTTGAACCAGCCAGCGTTGTTAAGCGTGGAGACTATGCCATTATCATTAGTCGATTATATGATGGATACTTACGTAAATAACTGTTAACACTTAACATTTATATAATTAACATTGATAACAAAACCAACCTGACTAGGCTTGGTTTTGTTATTAGTAAAAGCACCATAGAACTTGCTAATTGACGTAGATCAACGTAGGTTCTAGCTAGAACAGTGTAAAAAATAATTTGATGACATTGTCAGGTTACTATCCAGAGGACAAAATATGTTGCATATAAAAAAGCTACTTACTTTAGTACTAACATCAACAGCTATGTTGGTCAGTACAATCTCATTCGCTTCTGAATCGGTGTCAGTCAACGTACAAGGTAATAAGGTCGAGGCTGTTATTCATTTACCGGGCAACATTTCTGCCGATATGACTCTACAATTCGAAAATGCGGTTGGTTTAACGAAAGAAAGTTTAGGACTAACGGCAGAAATTATTGACGTTACCTCATTAGATTTTATTGACCGTTTACCCGATGGCTTAAATATCTCTCCCTCTGCAGCATTTCCAATGATGATCACCATTGAGCCTTTGGCGAACAGTGGCTTTTCATTTTCAGGCTTAGCTTCGGTTGATTTACACACACATAATTTAGAATATACCGCGGGTACACCGCTGCGTTTCTTTAAAGCGCCACTTAATGGTGAGTTTAAAGATATCACTATGACTATGGGTGCCGGTAGCTATAGAACACGTGGTTCAACAGGGCGTTTCTCACAATTTATTATTGTTGCCGATTTACGGGCTCCGTTGGTTGTTGTTAACCAAAAATTTAACGATTTACAAACTGCACTCAATGATTTTTCACCCAAAATAAATGCAGCGGTTTATTCGATGTTACTGCAAGATGTAAATGAAATTAATCAACTTATTTTGTCGAACAATTACCATATGGCGAGTAGTAAGCTCAATGACTTTAATCGCCGTATTAATGATAATAAAGGCATAAATATTCCTGATGTTTGGCGTTCAAGTCGAGATATTCATAATGTTGCTGGCGAGCTTATGGCTTATGCCAACACATTACGATTCAGCTTGCGATTAATCAAATAGCATCGACAAAATAGTGTTCAATTAAGGGTGATCTTATGCCAGCTAAAATTACGATTTGTTATCCGGACCAACCAGCGATAGAAAGTTTTCTTTATGAAGATAATGGTTACCGTTTAGGACGTTCTCACGAATGTGAGTTGTTGCTTGATCATCCAACCGTTTCTCGCCAGCATGCTAAAGTTGCCCATTTAAACGAAATTTGGCAACTTGATGATGAGCGCAGTCGTAATGGCACTAAAGTTAATGGTATAGCAATTACCCATTCCACTTTAAAAGATGATGCGATTATTTCTATTGGCGAACTCGATTGCCTTTTTGAAACTAAGTCGTCAAAACAAGTTGATGCAATAATTACCCACAATGCATGGCGCTTATCGAGTAGCCAAACACCTACTTCAATACCGTTGACCGAACATTTAAAACAAAATCTCTCTGAACAATTGCAAAATATTATTATGTTGACAGGCACTCAACGCGGTATCGTCTTACTTGGCGATACGTTAGCTTCACTTAATGTCAGTATTGCCCATGGTATGCAGCGAAATGATTTTAAACTATCAGATTTTGAAGGCAGTGTTGGCGCGATAACACGTTGTTTTGAAAGCGGACAAAACGTAGTTGCCATGGATGTTTCATGCCATGAACTGTTAAGTGCTCGTAAAAGCATCGAACTGAAACAAATTGCTGCTTTAGCCTGCATTCCACTGTTTTATGAGCATAAAGTGGTGGGAATTGTTTATACCGACAGCAAAATGTCTGATAAAGTGCTAACCGAGTTGGATATAGAAATCTTAAGCAGTATGAGCCAACAACTCGAAGCAACCGTTCAGGCGATGTTGCTGCAACAATCTATTGATTCATTGCAACTAATTCTTAATGAGAACTCGATATGGACATCTAGCGAAAAAGACTGTAGTTTGCTGAATTTGTGTCACTAATACCACATCATTAGTAAAAAGGCTGTATGAGCGATTCTAAATCACCCAAGTTAATACATAGCGATGATGATCAGCTAAATGCGACCCAAATAATACCCTTGTCTAAGCCGCTCGCTGCTGGAGAGTGCCTTGTTGGTCGTTTTGAAATTGAAAGTCTGCAAGGACAAGGCCGTTATGGTTTTGTTTACCGCGCCTATGATAAGCAACTCGATACCCTTATCGCCATCAAAGTCCTCAATAAATCGCTGAGTCAAGATAAGCAAACCATTGCTGATTTTAAAAAAGAATTATTATTGGTTCGTCAATTAAGTCACCCCAATATTATCCGCGTTCATGAATACTACCAAGATGAAGATGTTCACTTCTTAACCATGGATTGGATTTCGGGTAGCAGCCTAGAAGAAGCTATCGCATCGAAATCACTCACTACTGAACAAACTTTTCAAATTATTGAGCAATTATTAGATGGCTTAGCCTTTGCTGAAAAAGCGGGCGTTACTCATAAAGATATTAAGCCTGAAAATATCATGTTAGACGAGTCAGGTCGGCTCTTTATTGCCGATTTTGGCTTGTCTGCTTTTAATAAAGAAAGTAACGCTGACCGTGTTTCAGGGACTCCTTACTATGCGCCACCTGAGTATTTACAAACCGGTAAAATAAACTTAACCACTGATTTGTATGCCGCAGGTGTGGTGATCTTTCAGTTATGTTGTCACGGTTTACCGTTTAGTGGCCATTCGATTGATGAAATTTTACAGACTAAGTTGTTAGATAAACCTAAATTTAAGGCTGTTAAAGAAGAGTTTAACTTTCTAAAGTCATGGTCATTGACACTCATTTCTCCGCATCCAGCATCCCGACCCACTAATATTAGCCAAGCGCAGAATCAATATATTAGTTTATTAGCAGAAAAAGATAATAAACCTATCAACAAAAAGCGGTTAATAGTGACGGTTATGTCGATGATGGTATTTTTTACCATCGCAGTGGTTTTGTTTCTGAGTCGTCAAACACCCATTAAAGCCAATGCGGTCGATCATTACGCGGTGGCGATATTGCCTTTGCAGACACAAGAGGGCGAATTTGATCAAACCTTTGCTAACTATTTGAATTACCAATTAACCGATATTAAGAACTTACGGGTGATTGAACAATCGAGATTAAGCCAGCTATTAGCGCAACTGGGTATTACGCCTCCCATTGATGACGCTAATATGGAGTTGATATCAGACTTACTGCAGATTGACGTGCTCATTAGCCCACAAACATTTATTGCCGGTTCTGAGGCTAAAGATATTCAGTTTCAGTTGGTTTCTGTCGATGGTTTTAACATTCAACGCGAAACCTTAATAAAAGCCCCTTATGACGAGAAAGATTGGCAAGAAGTGACTCGACATTTTGTCGATAAATTTAGGCAGCGTTTAGACATAGAAGTGAATGCCGAAAAAACCATTGAGATTGAAGAAAACCCTTTGGTTGATTTATTTCCTATTAAAACACTTATTTTAAAGGGTGACTTTGAGCAGGCGCAGCAAGCGTTAAGCCAAATATTAACGAGAGAACCCACTGCTGCGCAAGCTTGGCTGCAACAAGGTGAATTAAACCTGACGATAGGTTTATTCATGGAAGCAGAACAAGCTTATAGCCAAGCGATAGCATTAAGCGCCACTAATTCTTATACGGCGAAACTAGCGAGTGCACGCTTAAATGATTTAGCGGGTAAAATCGAACAAGCTCAAGCCGATTATTTAAGCTTAGTGAATGCCTTTCCTTACAACACTGAGCTTAAGATGATGCTATCAGAGTTCTATTTTTTAATTGAACAACATAAAAAAATGGAAGTCTTATTACAAGAAGTGGTAAAAATTGATCCAAACCATCCTAGTGCATGGTTTATGTTAGGTAGAGTGGCATTTTTACAAGGTGATTTTGAAAAAGCGTTAAATGAATATTTTGTTAAGGCACTAGTCACCGCTAAAAAACTAAAAAACCCTGTTCAAGAAGGTGAGGCTCTAAATGCCTTTGGTGTTGTTTATGAACAGTTAGGAGAAACAGAGCTTGCCTTTGATTATTATCAACAATCGTTAAAAATTAGAAGACAACTAACTAACTTAGCCGATGCAGCGACCACTATGACTAACTTAGCCGCTATGCATTTAGCGGTTGGCGAATACCAGCAGACTGAACAATACCTAACAGAAAGTTTAGCTATCTATCAGAAGTTAGACGATCAAGAGGGCCTTTCGAATACTTATAATGAGTTAGGAAAATTGGCTGAAGAGCAAGCTTCGTATCAAACGGCCTTGGAAAATTATCGCCATGCGTTAAATATTCGAGTTGAACTCAATAACTTAATGCTCCAAGCAGAGAGTATGAATAATATTGGCTTCACTTATTTTATGCTGCTTGACCCAGAACATGCCTTGGTTTATTGGCGTCAATCAGAGCAATTATATCAGCAAGTGCAGTTTCCTATTGGCATTATCCATGTACGACAAAACTTGGGGCAGATGGAACTCGCTAAGGGAAACTGGCGCAATGCCTATCACCTTTTTAACAACACTTTAACCGATGCTGAAAAACTCAATATTACCGAAGAGTCGATCGTTTCGCGTAGTTACCTAACAAAACTCGCTTTTTTACAAGGTAATTTTTATGCGAGCATTGAAGAGTTAACGTTAACTTATCAAGCGGCGGTTAAAGCTAATGACGTACGAGCTATGGCTGAATTTGGTCTATGGTTAGCCGATTGGTCATTGCAGCTTGGCGACCAAGAGCAAGCCGCTAAGCACTTAGCCAATATAAACGATATAGTTTCGCGTCATGGCAATAAAGAACATATGAGTAAATTTCAGTTCTTAAAAAGTCAGACGGTAGGGAATTTATCCACAGCGGTTATGGAAAATAAAAATAATAGGGTTTTAGATCATGCCCATCAATCTATTTATATTCGCCAATTAATTTATCAGGCAAAACAGTCTTTACATCAAGGTAACAAAGATATCAGTGCTTATTTGACACCACTGGCTAACGTTGATTTTAGCCTGCAACAATATCAGTATATTGAATATTTAGAACTTTTAGCCGTACAGCAATATTTTTCAGGAGCTTGGCTTGATTTAAAAGCCACACTAAGGTCAGCCGATATTTTATTAAGAAAAATGGGCGATTATTGGCGCAGCTTTCAATTTGATCGTTTGCGTGCCCAATTGGCGATTGTCAATCAACAAGATCCAACAAAATATTATAAAAAAGTGACTAAAAAGTTGATGCATCTTAAGGCTAATTTACCTCCAGAATTTTCTGGTAAATTCATAGAAACTCAAGATTATTTTGAATTAAATGATTCATTAATGGAGTTATCTCGCCATGACCAATAATGCCAATATTGCTAAAATGGTTGACCAACTTAATGAAAAGCAAAAACAAATATCACAACAGCTTTATTCGGGTAATGAGCAAATGCGTGGTTTGGCAAAACGCGTTTGGCGAGTACAAGAAGATGAACGCAAGCATATCGCTCGAGAATTACATGATGGAGTAGGACAACTGCTTACGGCTTTAATAAATCAGCTGCAGCAAGTTAAAAAAGGAGACGCGAGTATAGCGCTTGATGAGAGTATCGATCTTGCACGTCAAGCCTTATCAGACACTCGCGTGATTTCTCGCTTAATGCGCCCCAGAATTTTAGATGATCTTGGGCTTATTCCTGCCCTTGATTGGTTAGTGCGTATTATGGCGGAACCCGAAAAAGCGACAATTGAATTTCATCATCAAGTTGACAGTATTTTAGATAGTGATACTCAAACCCTAGCGTTTCGAGTAATACAAGAAGCGCTGACCAACGCGATTAAGCATGCACAAGCACAAAAAATAATTCTCAATTTAATTGCAACTGATAATCTTTTAATGATTAAAATAAAAGATGACGGTATTGGAATGAAAGCTGATCAAGAATCTAGTCCTGAGGGTTTTGGCTTAGGCGCAATGCGCGATAGAATAAGTGCCTTCGGTGGTCAATTAACAATAAATTCGCAGCCAGGACAAGGCTGTGAAATAAAAATATTGGTAACGGGGAGGAATGGCCGATGATCCGTGTTCTTATTGCAGATGATCATACTATCTTACGTCATGGACTGGTCAGTTTATTAAGTAAAGATAATGATATTCAAGTGGTTGCTGAAGCCGCAGATGGACTTGAAGCAGTGAGTAAAGCGCTGGAATTAAAACCCACCGTTATCGTTATCGATATTAGCATGCCAGGATTGAACGGTATGGAAGCGGTTAAACGCTTAAATGGCCAACTGCCAGACACAAAAGTGTTAGTGCTAACTATGCATGAAGAACAAGAGTATGTCATTCATATGGTTAGAGCGGGTGCTTCTGGTTATTTATTAAAAGACAGTGCGAGTGACGAACTCATCGATGCGGTAAAAGCATTAGCTGCGGGGAAAACCTATTACAGCCAATACGCGGCAAGTGTGTTGGCATCACAATACAATAAGCCGGCAGAAAATTGGCAAGACCCCTACAAAAATCTGACTAATCGTGAACGTGAAGTCTTTCATTTAATCATTGAAGGTAAAACTACCAAAGAAATTGCTCGTTCATTAGATATAAGTGTTAAAACAGCAGAAAACCATCGCGGTAAAGTGCTAGATAAATTGAGCGTTGCCAACGCTGCTGAATTGGTCCGTTATGCGGCCAAAAACAACCTACTGCTATAAACAAGGTATATTAACCTCTTCCTTGTAGGGGTTTTACCTGATTATTTTAAACCTTAATGTTTGGCATGCTCGATGTATCAAAACATATAAGGTTTATTCCAATGCTAAAAACACAATTAAAAAATAAAATATTAATCGCTGGCCTTATCGGTGCAGGCTTAACTTTTATGTCGCTAAATATTGCTGCTAAATCTATCGGACCTGAACTGAAAGGTTTGATGGCGACTGCTGAAGTACATGAGGTTTTTAACGTCATCGTTACTTTCGAAGGTAAAGGAGCTATTAATGCACAACAGCTAAACGTTATTGAATCAACGGGTGTTATTGGTGGCGTAAGCTTTAAGCAGTTTCCTATTGTCGGTATAACGGCAACAAAGGCGCAAATAGAAGCTATTTATAAATCAAATAAAGTACGCTCTGTTTACTACAACGCGCCATTATCATTAGAAAATGATAGAGCAACACAAATTACCGGTGTTGACCGCTTACGTGATGACAGCTCTTTACGTAGTAACGGTATGCCATATTCTGGACGTGGTATCGGGGTTGTGGTTAATGACTCGGGTGTCGATGGCACGCACAGCGACATTAAGTTTCCTAACCACGTTGTTCAAAACGTATTGGCACAAACTAACCTACATTCGTTATCAGATATTTTACCCATAACTTACCAAGAAGATACCGCGAACAGTGATATTGCTGGTGGTCATGGTTCTCATGTTGCGGGTATTATTGGCGGCAATGGCGCGATGTCGAGTGGTAAATATCAAGGTGTTGCTCCTGGCGCAAAAATTGTTGGTTATGGCTCAGGTGCTGGTTTATTTATTTTAGACACTATCGGTGGTTTTGATTACGCTAAGACGCATCAATTTGATTATAATATTCGCGTTATTTCAAACTCCTTTGGTAGTACAAGTGATACAGGTACTGACTTTAACCCTGACCATCCAACCAATGTTGTCACTAAAACATTATCAGATGCGGGTATTATTGTCGTTTTCTCTGCGGGTAACTCAGGAAGTGGCGAAGCGACAATCACAGGTAACTTCAAAAAAGCACCTTGGGTCATTACCGTAGCAGCGGGTGATAAAGACGGTAAATTAGCTGACTTTAGTTCACGTGGTGTTAAAGGTAAGGGTGGCGAAGTTACGGTTGATGGCGAGCTTTTTCAGTGGGAAGACCGCCCTACTGTAACTGCGCCGGGTGTTGATATTATTTCAACCCGCGCTTCATTATCTAGCTTAAGTGCCTTGAGCATTGCCGATGATAGCGACGTGATGGATGCAAATCACGTACCTTATTATACTTCTATGAGTGGTACATCAATGTCAGCGCCACATGTTGCTGGTATCGTTGCCTTAATGTTAGAAGCTGAACCTGAGTTAACGTGGCGTGAAGTTAAGTCAATACTACAAGAAACAGCAACCAATATGCCTGGCCGAGAAACATGGGAAGCTGGCGCCGGTTATGTCAATGCCTACGCGGCAGTACAATCAATTGTCGATAAAAGTTTAGCTTTTGGCAAAACAACTAAAATCAACCGTGATTTTAATGCTAAAGCGTTAACCTCAGTACAGTCAGAAGACGATATGTCTGTGCCGTTTAGTCCTGTTGGTGATAATGAAGGTGTTGTTTTGACCGTCAATGCCGAAGCTTCTATGGTGATGGTTCGAGCAAATGTTGATGATAATACGGTAGCCCTTACCTTGACTAGTCCTTCGGGCAAACGTTACGGGTCAAGTATTGCTTTACCCGTTTTAGGTCAAAACATTGCAGTGACAGCGCCAGCTGAAGCGGGTAAATGGATACTTAAAGCAGGCGGTATTGGTAGTCTTTCGGGTGTTGCGCTTGACCCTGCTGGATTAACCAATGGTTATGCGGTACCTGGTGATATTGACGTAACGGTTAAGATTATAAAAACTGATGGTTATCTTGGTCTTGATGATTTAACTGACCACCCCGCTAAAGCGTTTATTGAATTCGCAGTCAGTGAAGAATTAGTCGACGCAAATACGGAAGGTTTTCAACCAGATATTAGCCTTACCCGTGAAGACCTAGCTGATTTTTTAAGCTTAGGTGCTGGTATTCGTCAATCAAATTTGGCAACAACAAGCATATTTGCTGATGTCACAGAAGATACTACTTACACTGCTGCTATTAACGCGGTTAGTGAAAAGGGTGCCGCTTTACGAAATGGTGCACAAGATCAACATGCAGTAATGTTGACTAATGGTGATTATTTTAATCCACAAGGCTTAGTTAATCGCAATGAGTTAGCTTATTCTTTTGTACAGTCATTAGCTTTACAATCGACTGCAGAAAGCTTTACTGGTGATATTACCGCTATTTATGGCGAGCAACGTATAGCGATAGCAGACCAAGCTGATATTCCACAAGCAATGAAAGGTTACGTACAATTAGCCTTAGACCTAGGAATATTAGGCGCAAGCTTTGACGTTCAACAGGGTACTTATGATTTAGTCCCTACTATAACGGCGACCTTTAACGGTAAAACACGAGTTAGCCGCGCTGATTACGCAGTAGCCGCGACACGTTTTTTTAATAACTACCTATAGACTGAGTATCAGGGTAAACAAAGCCTATCGGGTAGCATCGGATAGGCTTTAATTACCCACTATTATTACAATATATACCAGTATCAGATTAGCTTTTTTATTAGCACAACACATTGATGAATTATCTTTTTTAGCATTACTCATTAATATTATTTTTTGGGAATAAATAGGAATATCAAATGAAAACTAAATTTATAACAGCCAGTGTCACAAGTTTTATCTTCGCGTGTAGTTGTTTAGTTAATGTCGCATCGGCATCACTAATTACTATCGATTTTGAAAGCTTCCCTGAAAGTGATTTTAGTCAAGGTAGCGAAAACGGTTTTAATATTAGTGCTAATGGGCCAGATACTAAGATTGTAGACCCAGGGTTTAATAGCGGTAATACCGCTTTTTCTGATGGTGGCTCAACATTACAACCATCAAATTGGTTTTTCTCAACTAACGGCTTATTTACTTTTGAAAAGCTTGATATTGGTTCATTCTATAATCAGGGGGACTATGTCATTGTGACGGGGTGGCTAGGTAACGTACTTCAAGCAGAGGACAACTATAAAACGACTACCTCACTATGGAATGGTCAGTTATCAACTAAAGAAGCGATTAATTTGAAGGGTATTCTGGTCGATAAAATTAGCATCTCGATGTTAAGTACCAGTAATCTTTATGGTGTAATGGATAATGTCGTAATGAATAAAGTACCAGAACCGACCAGTTTAGCTATTTTTGCCTTAGGTATAATGGGATTAGCAGTACGACGCCTTAAGCAATAAGCGTAATGATTATTTAGGTTGTTAACGTTTTATAAAAAACACTGATGGTAATCATCAGTGTTTTTTTATCAGATGAATTTGGCTATTAAGCCTTATAACCTTGTTAATAGCCAAACAAGGTTATAAGCAAAGATTATTCATCGTGGTGAGTGGCTAAAACCGTTAACGTTTTTTTATCAGATGAATTTGGGTATTAAGTCTTTACGCTTGATTAATCGCCAAGCAAGGTTATAAGCAAAGATAATTCATCGTGGTGAGTGGCTAAAAACCGTTAACGTTTTATAAAAAACACTGATGGTAATCATCAGTGTTTTTTTATCAGATGAATTTGGGTATTAAGTCTTATAACCTTGTTAATAGCCAAACAAGGTTATAAGCAAAAATTATTCATTGTGGAGAGTGGCTAAAAACTGATGATGAACATCACTCTATCTTAGCTCTCTGCGCAATAATTTTCCGACACTTGATTTAGGGATTTCATTAATAAAAGTGACATGTTTAGGGGTTTTATAAGCCGTTAGTCCTTGGCGACAGAAATTGATAACATCTTGTTCTGTGATGTTTTCATCTTCTTTTACAATAAAAAGTTTAACCGCCTCGCCAGTTTTATCATCGTCTACGCCAATACAAGCTGATTCTAATATGCCAGCCATTTTAGCTACTTCAGCTTCAATTTCGTTAGGGTAAACATTAAAACCAGAGACATTAATCATATCTTTTTTACGATCAACAATATGAAAGAAACCTTTGTCGTCAAGTATACCGACATCGCCAGTTTTAAAATAACCATCTTGGGTCATACATTCGTCGCTTGCTTGAGCATTGTTCCAATAACCTTGCATAACTTGTGGGCCCTTAGCACAAAGTTCACCCGATTCGCCTTGCGATACTATATTGCCATCATCGTCTCGAATAGAAATATCTGTATTAGGTAATGGCACGCCAATACCTGGTATGTAGACGGTTTCGTTATCAATAACAGTGCCAAAGTTTAATGACAAAACAGGTGAAGTCTCAGATAAACCATAGCCTTCATGCAGCCTAGCGCCGGTAACTTGTTGCCATTTATCGGCAACGGCTTGTTGCACTGCTGCACCACCGCCCAAAGAAAGTTTTAATGCTGAAAAATCAACTTGATCAAAGCCCGGTGTATGTAATAAACCATTAAATAAGGTATTTACCCCGGTAAACATAGTTGCATCGGTGTTTTTCCATATATCTACAAAACTGGCCATATCTCGAGGATTAGTCACTAAAACGTTTTTGGCGCCAAAGTAAAAGTAGCTGAGTGTATTCGCCATTAAAGCAAAGATGTGGTACATCGGGATGGCGGTAATAACAACGTCGTTACCGTAATGAATATGATTTTTAGCAAACTCTTCGAATTGTAAAATATTAGCAATTAAATTGCCGTGGCTAAGCATCGCGCCTTTAGATAACCCCGTAGTTCCGCCGGTATACTGTAAAAATAATAAATCAGCTTGGCAAAGGGTCGGTTCAACCAACGCGAGGTTTTGTCCTTGAATTAAGGCATCAGTAAAGCGGATCGTTGTGGTTAACCGCTGATCAACCGGTTGACAAGGTAAGCTTTTATTGACGAGATCGTCTAAGTTAACCGTAATTACATGTTTAATATCAGTCGTATCAATAATATCAGCGAGCATCTTTGTTGAGGGTGAAAATATAATAATAGTGTCGACTTGTGCATCATTAAGTTGGTGCTTAAGTTCTCGTGCGGTGTACATAGGATTAACATTTACCTGCACCCCGCCAACACGAATAATGCCCCACATTGCTATTGGAAAAGCCAAAGTATTTGGGCACATCAGCGCGACACGTTTGCCCTTAGTAATGTTTAATTTATTTTGTAAAAAAGCGGCAAAGTCGCGAGACAGTTCATCGACTTGCTCAAAAGAGAGTTCAGCGCCAAAATTACTAAAAGCGGTTTGTGGCTTATATTTAGTGGTGGTCTGGTGAAATAACTCTAATAAAGAGGCATAACGGTTTAAATCGACTTGCTGTTCGACGTTTTTTGGATAATTTATCAGCCAAGGTTTAGTCATGTAATTTCCTTAAGTACGCGTTGTTTTGAGCTTAAAAAGTAATAGTTAACACAAGTAAAGCGATTAACATTGTAAAACTAATTCTAACTAAATTAATTAGCGTATAAATAACGCAAATAAAATTTTATGAATTCTCTTACCAAAAGGTGGGAATAATAATGAGCCTAAGCTTATTTTTCCTCGCGATAATACTGACTTTCCATGAGAAAAAGTTTTAAAACCTTCACTACCATGGTATTGCCCCATACCCGATGCACCTATGCCTCCAAAAGGTAGATCATCAATAGCAACATGGAATGCCGCATCATTAATGCAAACGCCACCTGCATGGGTATTTAATAAAACTTGTTGCTGAAATGACTTGTTAAAACTGCAAATATACAAGGCAAGCGGACGAGGCTTACTGTTAATATAGTCTATCGCTTCGCTTACGTCTTTATAAGCTATTATTGGCAGTAGCGGGCCAAAAATTTCTTGTTGCATTACGGTCATATCGTCGCTGACATTAGTTAATAAGGTTAACGGCATTTTTCTTGATTGAGTCTTATTACTTTTTGGTTGTAAGGAAGTAACAGTGGCGCCTTGCTCGCTAGCATTAGCAAGCAAACCATCAATGCGGGCCTTTTGGGCAGGGTTAATTATAGCGGTGCAGTCATCATTACCTTGAACGTTAGGGTACATACTTTGATAGTAGGTTTGAAAAGCCTGGGTCAATTCAGCTACTTTATTTTCTGGGCAGAAGACATAATCGGGGGCGACACAGGTTTGTCCAGAATTAAGGGTTTTTCCAAGAATTAATCGACTAACAGCGGTTTTTATATCTATGTCGTCATCAATAATAGTTGGTGATTTGCCACCTAACTCTAAGGTGACCGGGACTAAATTTTCAGCCGCGGCTTTCATCACTAATTTACCAACGGCGGTAGAGCCAGTGAAAAATAAATGATCAAAAACTAACGTTGAAAATGCCGCCGCCATGGCAGCTTCGCCACAAACAATGGCGACTTGTTCAACAGGAAAGGTTTCGGTAATCAGCTTTGCTAATAAGTGATTCGTTTTTGGGGTGTATTCACTCATTTTTATCATAGCGGTATCACCTGCAGCCAAGGCAGCAGTTAATGGTCCAAAAGCTAGAAAAACCGGATAATTCCATGGCGCTATGATACCAATAACACCTTTAGGTTGATAAACCACTTCACCCTTTGCCGGTTGAAATAATATACCGATATGCTTTTTTTCAGGTTTCATCCATTTCTTTAGGTGTTTAATGCTGTAATTAATACCCATGACAGTGGTGAGAATATCCCCAATTTTTGTATCTTCGGTACTGCGATGACCAAAATCATCACTCATAGCATCAATAAAGGCTTGTTGATTATTTATCATTAAGGCTTTCAATTTTTTTAAGTCACTAATACGCTTGTCATAGCTTGGGTAAGTGTTGTTAGCAAAATATTGCTTTTGCTGTAAAAAGGTATCATCAAGTGCTAGTTGTGTTGTTATTGTTGTCATTATTTCTTACTCCTGTGAGAGCCTATATTGAGCAGCCATGCAATGGCAGGGATCAGCGTTAGGGCGCCTAACATGTTAAAAATAAACATAAAGGTTAGTAATATACCCATATCTGCTTGAAATTTTATTGGTGAAAAAACCCAAGTAGCAACACCAATAGCTAAGGTTATCCCCGTAAAGGCAACGGCTTTACCGGTTTGATTTAATGCGTAGCGATAGGTCATGTATAATGACTTACCTTGGCCTAGCGCTTCTTTAACTTTACTAAAGATATAAATGCCATAATCAACACCGATACCGACACCTAAAGCAATAACGGGTAAAGTGGCTACTTTTACGCCAATGCCTAATACGCCCATTAAACCTTGGCTCATAATGCTAGTTAATATCAGTGGAGTAATGATACAAATTACAATGCGACCACTTCTAAAGGTAATTAAACAGATAATAATAACAATGGCATAAACCCAAACGAGCATTTCAGTTTGTGCTTCTTCGATAACCATATTGGTGGCTGACTCTATGCCTGCATTGCCTGCTGCCATTAAAAATTCTATACCGTCAATTTGATTTTCTTGATTAAACTTTTCTACTGCTTTAACGACATTATCTAGGGTTTGTGCTTTATGATCTTTGAGAAAAACCAGCACGGGCACCATAGAGCAGTCTTTATTCATCAACCCTTGTGGTGTTTTAGACAATGAAGCATTGGTCATTAATTGATTACGGTTTAAGCCATACCATTTTAAAGAACCTTCATTCATGCCAAACAGGCCAAATTTTGAAACATCGGCGACAGACTTAACCGCCTGAACACCCGCAACATTGCGTAATTGCCATTGGAATTGATCGACCCAAACCAAGGTTTGATATTGAGCACACTGCTCGACCTCTGTTTTGACCATAATGACAAATAAGTCTGTGCTGGTGCTGTAATTATCAACAATATAAGCGTTATCAAGGTTATAACGAGAGTCAGGTCTTAACTCTGGAGCGCCTGCATCTAAATCACCAATTTTCATTGATTGTGAAAAATACAAACCAAGGATTAAGCAGCCAAGACCAACAGCTAAAGCTACTTTTGCTAGTGGAGGCTTAGCAAAGTTTTTAAATAAGCTTTCGACTATACCTGTGTTATGAGCTGACTTTTGTGCATATTTAAGACCCGCTGGAGAAACACCGATATAACTCATTAATATTGGTAAGGCGATTAAATTAGTAACAATAATGATTGCAACACCAATACTAGCGGCGATGGCTAACTCTCGTATTACCTCTATGTCAATGACCATTAAAGTGGTAAAACCGATAGCATCACTGACTAAAGCGGTAATGCCAGCAATATAGAGTGAGCGAAAAGCAAGCTTGGCAGCGTCAATTTTATCTGCGCCGGTTACGCTATGATGAATAATCGAATTAATAATTTGAACACCATGACTGACACCAATAGCAAACACTAAAAAAGGCACCAACATAGAATAAGGATTAATGCCAAAGCCCAGTAAATTTAAAATACCTAATTGACAAAATACGGCAAAAATTGAAAATACCAACACTGATATTGTGCTACGTAAACAACGCGAATACAGCCAAAGTAGTACAAAAGTAATAACAACGGCTAAGACAAAAAAAGCAACAACTTGTAAGGCGCCATCGATTAAATCACCAACAACTTTTGCAAAGCCAACAATGCGTATCGTGACATCGTCACTGCTGTATTTGTCTCTTATCTTCTCTTCTAAAACGCTTGATAACTCTCGGTAGTCGAGTGGTAAGCCTGTTTCAGGATTAATGTCTTGTAATGGCGCTAAAATAATAGCGGATTGAAAGTCATTAGCGACCAGTACGCCAATTTGTCCCGACTTAAAAACGTTAGCTTTAACGCGTTCAATCATTTTTGTCGTGCCATTATAGCCATCAGGAATTACCGCACCGCCGACAAAACCTTCTTCAGTGACTTCTTGCCAGCGAACATTGGGTGTCCATAATGATTTTAAACCATCTCGACTTATCCCCGGGATATAGAAAACTTCATCGGTTACTTGCTTTAAGGTTTCTTGAAAGTCAGCGTTGAAAATATCCCCTTTTTTGTTTTCAACGACAATTCGAATGACATTACCTAAATCAGCGAGTTCTTTTTTGTAGGTTAAAAAATTATTAACATAGGTGTGCGAGCCGGGGATCATTTTAGTGAAACTAGCTTCAGGTTTAACTTTAGTTGCTTGTAGGGTTAACAGGGTGATACAAATAACGATTATCGTCATCAATAGTGCACGATGACTAAAAATAAATTGCTCTATTTTTTGTGCTAATTTGCTCGGTGTATGTGTCGATTTATCAGTAGACATAAGTTTTTCCCTATTCCTTAATTGGCCATTGGGTAATGCCGAATTGGCCAGCAAGAATTAATGAGTTTTCTTTAACTAAAATACTAGAGAATGCGGCGCCTGAAGGGTGCTTTTTAATGTTTAATAACGCTAGGTTTTCAGGCGAGAAACTGACAATTAAACCGCCATGTCCCACTAAGTAAGCGTTGCCCTGCTTAGAGAAGTTACCGCCAAGTAAACTGATACCATTAGGTAATTTTTCATGCTGCCAATACGTGCCACCATCAAGGGAGATCATCAAGTTTCCTTGCAAGCCAAAAGCGACAAGTTGTGTTTTGTTATCAATGAAATGGCTACCGTTAGCGGCTCTTTTATCAACATTATTGGTGTTAGCGATAATGCCAAATAAGCTACCAGAATAGGGGAGTGTCATTACTGACCAAGTTTGTCCTACATCATGAGATTTAAAACCTAAGCCATTTTCACCGACAAGATAGAGTTCATCATCTACTGTAGCTATCACCGCATTAAGGTGATAATTGTCAGGATTATCAAGTTGATTATTGATTAACTGCCACGTTTCTCCTTTGTCTGTACTCGTGAGGAGGGTACCGTAGGCGCCACAGGCAAATAAGGTATCATTTGAGGTGTGAGTAACAGAAAGCAGCGGTTTATTTGGCCCTGATATTAATTCTAACTGATTATCTTCAATCGCAAAGGCCAAATCTTCTAGCTGGTAGGTTAATTCCTCTAGTTCATCTTCATCTTGCGTTTGCTTTATCAGCTGTTGTAAGTCTTGATATTGTTGCTTTACCTGTTCTATTTTAAGTTTGATTAATTCAACACCGGTAAATACTTTGTGCCAAGTTGTGCTATCGCTATTTGCTTTGAGAATAACACCATCATGCCCAACGGCTATTTTACTGCCGTCAGATAATATTGTTACCCCAGTAATAGCAACACTGACAGGAGACTGTTGCTGTTGCCAGTTATTGCTATTTTGCCAATTAATAATATGGCCTCGTTCTCCAACCACCAGCACACTGCCATTGTTTGGCGTCATTGCCATAAGTACACTTTGACTTGCCAAAGCGCTTTTTTGGGCGGGTAATGCCAATAAGTCTGCGGAGTTTTTTGCTTGAGCCAGAGTAAGTAATGAACCAAGTAAAGTAACAAGCATTACACTTGTTATGCTAAAGGCAATATAAGGTGTGCGCATAGAAAACCTAATAAGTAAAAAGTTATGCTTATTAGTATTAATGAACAACGCTGACTTGAGAGGTGTTAAACGTGCCAAATGATTATCTTTGCAACACGTGACGTTTTGTTATTAATTTAAAGGCGATGAAGGGGGGTAAATACGCCTTTATTATGTTTTGTTGTGTCGGTAATCACCAGGTGTTTGATTTGTCCATCGTTTAAAAGCGCGATTAAAGTTGCCAACACTTGAAAAACCAACCAAATAGCCAATCTCACTGAGACTTAAATGTTTTTGAACAATGTAATTCATGGCTAATTTTTTGCGAGTACTCTCTAATATTTCTTTATAACTTGTGCCTTGGTCATGTAACTTGCGCTGTAAATTGCGTAAGCTCATCCCTAGATATTCGGCTATTTCAGTTTGTGATGGCGCACCAAGGGGCAATAATTCAAAAATTTTATTTTTAATGACATGACTTAAATCACTCTTATCAACTCTTGCCATAAACTCATCAAGCATTTTCTCATGACTATGGGTTATTAATGGATTACCACACATTAATTTTTCTTTTGTTTGTTTAAGATTAAAGACAATGGCAGTGTGATGGCTATCAAATTCTACCTTACAATTAAAAAAATCATCTAGATAAGATAAATTATAGTTCGGCTTTGAGTAGGCAAAACAGACCTTTTCAGGAGCAAAGTCTAACGTGACAAGCTCCCGAGAAAACCGGACGATAGTTGCTAAAAATGTCTCAACGATCTCTTGTGACAATACAGGCCTGTTGGTTGATTCATACGTAAATATGTTCATTTCAAAGACTAATTGTTCATTAATCTCGTGGTTAATCAGTTGACAAGAGTTCGAAACGACTCGCTTGTAATGAGCTATACGCTCTAATGCATCGTGTAAAGTGTTTGAAGACATCATGGCATAACCCAGAGCATGAAATATTCCTGGGTGAAATTGCTCTGCAATTAAAACAGAAAAATCATGACGAGCTAGTTTCTTATTACAGTGCTCAATGAGTAAAGAGAATTTCTCTGCAGCAATACGAGATTCTTGATCACTTACGGCGTCCAAAGAAATATTACATTCTTCTAATGCCTTTATTGCATCAATGCCATGTGCCTCCATAGCCCTTGATATAGGGATCATCCAGCCGGTTAATGTTGAATAATAATCTTGCATTGCGTTGCCTAACCTTTTGAAGTTGTACCACTGTACGGGTTTTGCACGAAATGACAATAGGTTGGCACATTTAGCGAAATATTAATCTATTGATTGGCGTAATGTGATCAGGGAAGAAATATTACATTACCTATTACAACGATAATAACAGGCGAATAATATGCTAAATAATAACTGTAAAATCAAACCAATAGCTCTGGTTGTTGCTATGGCGCTGGGTGCATCATCTTCGCACGCCGCAGACTTTAATTTTGGTGAAGACAATGACATTCTACTGCAAATAAACTCTCAACTAGATATTGGTGCAAGTTGGAGGTTAGGGGATGCCGACCCTCGTTTTATTGGTAAAACTAATGGTGGTACTGGTTTTACATCGACCACCGATGATGGCAATTTAAATTACGCCAAGCATGATGCGTATTCAAAAATAATTAAAGGTGTACATGATCTTCAACTAAGCCAAGGTGATTTCGGCGCTTTTGTACGTGTGAAATATTGGTATGATTATGCGCTTAAAGACGGCGACGTTCTTCATGGTAATTCTAATAATGGTTTCACGCCAAATACCCCGCTTAGTGATGATGGCTTTGAAAATAATACTAAATTTTCAGGGATCACTTTACTTGATGCTTATATCTATGGCTCATTTGATTTGGGTGAGTCTCCGCTCGATATTCGTCTAGGTCGCCAAGTGGTAAGCTGGGGTGAAAGTACCTTTATTCAAGGGGGAATGAACTCATCTAACCCTTTTGATGTTCCGGCATTACGTCGCCCGGGAGCAACCTTAAAAGAAGGTATTTTACCGGTTGGTATGCTTTACGGTAATTTAGGTTTAACAGAAAAATTAAGTATCGAAGCCTTTTATCAATATGAATGGGAAAAAACCCAAATTGATGGCTGTGGTACTTATTTCTCTGGCGCAGACTTTGCGGCAAGTGGCTGTAACTTCGTTTCTATTGGTCCCTTTGGAGATCAAGCGGGTTTGTCAGCAGGTTTTGCTGCAGAGCGACAAGCTGATGTAGAGCCCGATGACGGTGGTCAATATGGTGTTGCTGCGCGTTATTATGCAGAAGAACTAAATGACACCGAGTTTGGTTTTTATTATATGAATATTCATTCTCGTGTTCCTTTAATCAACGCTATTCGTACCAGTGTCCCTTTAGCAACGGGAAGTCCAACACCCGTTTTTGTTCCTAAAGCATTAGATCCAACAGGGGGGGCTTTAGCCGCACTCAATCCTGGTTACAACATTGAATTTCCTGAAGATTTAAAGTTTTTTGGAGCCAGCTTTGCCACAAATATTGCCGGTGTGGCTTTATCAGGCGAAGTTTCTTATAAGCCCGATACCCCTATTCAAATCAGTGGTCCTGAAATATTAAATGGCGCGTTATCTGAATCACCTGTTTTACGCTTTAGCCCAAGAGTTACCGCTGTTGGTTATGGTGAACAAGTAAAAGGTTGGGATGAATTTGATGTTACCCAATTACAAATGACGGCTATTCAATTTTTTGAAAATACCTTAGGTGCTTCTCGCATTACCGTTATAGCCGAAGTGGGGGTTATTTTAACCGATGGTGTTGAAGACTCAGACCAACATTATGGGCGTAATTCAGTGTTTGGTTTAGGTGACTTTGATGCTGGTGGTGGCTTTAACTGCACTAACTTAGTGGCTGCCGGTGCCTTATCAGGGGATTGTCAATCAGATGGTTTTGTCAGTGACAATGCGTGGGGCTATCGAATGAAAGCGATATTTAATTATAGCGATGTTTATGCCGGTATATCATTAAAACCTAGCGTTTTTTGGGCTCATGATGTTAGTGGATATTCGCCAGACCCAGGCCAACAATTTCATGAAGGTCGTAAAAACTTAGGCTTTTCTTTAGAAGCTTCCTATCAACAAAAATATACCATGACGTTAGGTTACAACAACTATTCAGGTGGTAGTCACAGTAATTTAGAAGATAAAGATCTCGTCTCGCTGTCATTTGGCATTTCATATTAATTATATTACAAAACATTAAGAGAATTATGATGAAAAAATATATTACAACAGCAAGTTTACTGATGTTATCACTAGCGACCAGCGCTGTCTTTGCAAAAGTAACTTCAGAAAAAGCAGAACAATTAGGTAAAAATTTAACACCTTTAGGTGCTGAAATGGCGGCAAATGCTGCTGGAACGATTCCCGCATGGACCGGAGGGCTGACCAGTAAAAATACCACAAAAAGTGCAGATTCAGGCCGTCCGGCTAACCCGTTTACTGAAGATAAGGTTTTGTTTGAAATTACGAGTGCTAACTTTAGCGATTACCAAGCTAATTTAAGTGCCGGTCAAATCAATATGTTTGAAAAATATGCAGACTATAAAATGCCTATTTATAAAACAAGAAGAACTGCAGCTTACTCAAATGAGCTTTACGACATCGTTAAGAAAAATGCCACTACCGCTGAATTAGTGCAGTCAGGTAATGGTATCGCTAATTTTAAAACTACGATCCCGTTTCCGCTTGCTGAAAATGGTTCAGAGGTTATTTGGAATCATATAACCCGTTATCGTGGCGGCACGGCTAAACGTTTCTTAACCACTATTCCAGTGCAAGCTAATGGTTCATTTGTACCGGTTAAAATGAATGATCAATTAGTGTGGCCAGAGTTTTTACAAGGGGGACGTGATGATAAAAAAGATGCCAATATTTTGTTTTATTACTTACAACAAATTACCGCACCATCGCGCTTAACTGGCACAGCATTATTGGTTCATGAAACGATCGATCAAGTTAAAGAAGCCCGTAAAGCTTGGGTTTATAACGCAGGTCAACGTCGTGTTCGTCGTGCACCTAATGTGGCCTATGATGGACCGGGTGCTGGAACGGACGGCTTAAGAGCGACCGATAACTACGATATGTACAATGGTGCGCCAGATCGTTACAACTGGAAATTAATTGGTAAAAAAGAGCTTTATATTCCATATAACTCTTATAATTTACTTGATACGACAGCTAAATATGAAGACATTATAGAAAAAGGTCACCTTAATGCTGCGCACTTAAGATATGAATTACACCGTGTTTGGCAAGTAGAGGCAACATTAAAAGAAGGTGCTAGACATATTTATGCAAAACGTACTTTCTTTATTGATGAAGATACTTGGGGCGCATCTGTTATTGATCAATATGATGGCCGCGGCGAGTTATGGAAATTATCAGAAGCACATAACATTCAATTTTATGATGTTGATACACCGTGGATGGTTGCTGAAACCTTACATGACTTAAACTCTGGACGATACTTAGTTACCGGTTTAAGTAATGAAGAGCCAACCTTTATGGTTTGGGGAGAAAAAGTTAAAAGAAAAGACTTTTCTACTTCAGCATTAAGACGTTTAGGTCGTTAATTTATGTAAAATTAAGCTAGCTGGTTAATATTTTTAATGCATTATTTTTCATCAATGTTAGTCAATATTAATCAGCTTTTTAGTAAAATATTAAGGGAGAAAAATCATGTTAAAGCAAGGCCTTTCATTTTTTGGACTTTTATATTGCCTGCTGTTCATTTCGATAGGTTCTGCTCATGCCGATACTGCGTTAAAACCTGCCAGTAAATATACTCTGGCTCTCCAAAATGAATTACTAGAAAGCCTACCTTTTAGCGATAAACTTGATTTTTCTTTAGCTGAAAAAGGTTTAATAAAACGGCCAGAAAAATTACTCATCAAAGATGAGCAGGGCAATGTTGTTTGGGAGCTAGGTAATTATAAATTTTTACTTGATGATAATAATATCGATACCGTTAATCCCAGTTTGCTACGCCAAGCTAAACTAAATATGACTTATGGCTTATATCAAGTCACTGAGCGGATTTATCAGGTTAGAGGTTATGATCTTGCCAATATTACCTTTATTAAAGGTGACAGTGGTTGGATTATTTTTGATCCCTTACTTACTGCGGCGACTTCTAAAGCGGCCTTTAAACTAGTAACAGCAGAGCTTGGAAAATTTCCGGTAAAGGCGGTTATATACAGTCACGCCCATGCCGATCACTTTGGTGGTATTAAAGGCGTTGTTAGTCAAGCGCAAGTTGATTCAGGGGAAGTGCAAATTATCGCCCCACGTGGTTTTATGGAACACGCGATTAAAGAGAATATATTAGCGGGTAATGCGATGACACGCCGTGCTACTTATCAATATGGTAATGCACTTGCTAAAGGGGCTAAAGGCCAAGTCGACGCTGCGATTGGTAAAGGGCTATCGACAGGTTATATCGATTTAATTGCACCGAGTAGAGAAATATTGGCTGATGAAGAAACCCTGATTATTGATGGCATTGAAATGGTCATGCAAAACACTCCAGGCACAGAATCACCAGCAGAAATGAATACTTATTTCCCACAGTTTAAAACCCTTTGGTTAGCTGAAAATGTCACTGGAACATTACATAATATTTATACCTTACGTGGTGCTGAAGTACGTGACTCACAGGCGTGGAGTAAGTTTATCAATAAAGTGATATACCGTTTCGCTCATGACAGTGAGGTAATGTTTGCTTCGCATTCTTGGCCAAGGTGGGGTAAAGAATACATTATTAAAGTCTTAAAAAAACAGCGTGATATGTATGGATACTTACATGATAAAACCTTAAATCTTGCTAATAAGGGTGTCACCATTAATGAGATACACAACCAACTAGCGGTTCCTGATGTCTTAGCGCATCAATGGTATAACCGCGGTTACCATGGTTCTTACTCTCATAATGTTAGAGGTATTATTAATAAATACTTAGGCTTTTATGATGCAAATCCCGCCAACCTTAATAAATTGAGTCCAGCAGAGTCTTCAGGCAAATATATTGAATTAATGGGCGGCGCACAACAGGTGTTATCTCAAGCAAATATAGCCTTTAATAACGGTGAATATCGCTGGGTGGCTGAGTTGCTTAATCATTTGATTTTTGCTCAACCAGAAAATGAACAAGCAAAGTATCTTCAAGCTGACACCTTAGAGCAATTGGGTTATCAAGCTGAGAATGCCGGTTGGCGTAATAGTTATTTAGCTGCTGCTTTTGAACTGCGCCACGGCATACCTAAAGCAGCAAAAGCCACTAAAGCTGGCCCTGATATGATCAAATCGATGAGCAGTGAATTAATTTTTGATTTTTTGGGGGTGCGTCTAAACACCGATAAAGCATTGGCGCACCACTTTAAAATTAATTTTGTCTTCCCAGACCGTAATGAAAAATTCTTAGTTGAGCTGAGCAATGCACATTTAAATAATATTGAAAATATTCAAGCAGCACAGGCAGATTTAACCGTCACGATTAATCGCAAAGATTTAAATCTTTTGTTGTTAAAACAACAATCATTTGGGCAACTGGTTAAATCAGGCAAGATGAAGCTCGATGGTAATGGCAAGGTATTTGGTCAGTTGCTGATGATGATGGATGATTTTCCTTTCTGGTTCAACATTGCTACTCCGTAATAGCATAAAATAAATTAAGAGCGTTTTATTATGAATATTAAAAAAAATATCGGTAATGAATTTGACTATATTATTGTTGGCGGAGGCTCAGCAGGTTGTGTGTTAGCGAACCGATTAACTGAGAATGGTAAGTTCACCGTCTGTTTATTAGAAGCCGGTACCGATAACAATAGTATGTTAGTCAATACGCCAGGAGCATTTTCAGCTTTTATGTTTTTGAAAAAATTCAATTGGAGCTTTAATGCTAAAGCTAAAAATGATATTCGTCATGGCAAACCACTTTTTGTGCCGCGTGGCAAAGGCTTAGGCGGCAGTTCAGCGACCAATGCCATGCTTTATATACGTGGACAAAAACAAGACTATGATCATTGGGCAGCACTCGGTAATGAGGGTTGGGCATTTAGTGATATCTTGCCTTATTTTAAAAAGTCGGAAACCAATAGTCTTGGCGAAAGTGAGTTTCATGGTAGTAAAGGACCATTACAGGTTACCTCACGGCCTGTTCTTTATGACATTAGTAAGCGTTATATTACAGCAAGCCAACAGGCTGGTTTTAAAGTGACTGATGACTTCAATGGTGCTGACCAAGAAGGTGTTGGTTATTACCAGTGCACCATAAAAGAAGGTAAACGATGCTCTGCCGCCCATGCGTATTTACTGCCGGTGATGTCTCGGCCTAACCTTAGCGTGTTCACTGGTGCACAGGTAAGCAAAGTGCTCCTAAAAGATAAAGAAGCCTATGGTGTTGAGGTTTATATTGAAGGTACAAAAAGTATATTAACGGCTAAAAAAGAAGTGCTGTTAAGTGGCGGTAGTATCGCTTCACCACAGTTATTAATGTTATCAGGCATTGGTGATAAAAATGAACTCGACCAGCATGGCATAGCGTGTTTGCATGAATTGAAAGGTGTTGGCAAAAACTTACGAGAGCATGTCGACGCCTGCATATTAGTTAAAAGCAAAAAAACAGACGGTTTTACACTGTCAGTTACCGGTTTGCTAAAAATGCTGCCAGATACCCTTAAATATATCACCAGTAAAAAAGGTAAACTTGCTAATAGTATTCTAGAAGCGGGGGGCTTTATTAAATCGAATGACAATGAAGATAGACCTGATATTCAATTACATATGCTGCCTTTGTTATTTGATGATAATGGCAGAGACTTGAAGCTGTTATCACAACATGGCTTTTCATGTCATGTTTGTATTTTGCGCCCAGAAAGTACCGGAACCGTATCGTTATTGTCAGCCAACTATCAAGATGCGCCAGAGATAGATTTTAACTTTTTTTCTGATGTTAATGGAAAGGACAAAGCGGTGCTCATTAATGGTATGCGTCAATTGCGCAAAATATTAAGCGCACCGGCATTAGCTGAGCATTATGATAATGAAATGCATCCAGGAAATGCGTTTGAAAGTGATGAACAAATTTTTGCTAAAACCAAAGAACGCTTAGGTTTAGTTTATCATCCAGTGGGTACCTGTAAAATGGGTAACGATGAAATGGCTGTGGTTGATAATAAATTGAAAGTCCACGGTATTACTAATCTCAGGGTTATTGATGCTTCTATTATGCCAACACTTATCAGTGGTAATACAAACGCACCGACCATGGCTATCGCAGAAAAAGCGGCAGAGATGATGTTAGTCAATTAATGAGGAGAAAAAAATGCTCAGTACCATTATAATTATGCTTAAAATGTCACTTACCGTTTTATGGATATTAGCCTTGCTAGGTCTATTCTCGATATCACCTTTACCTACAGAATATCAATTTTATCTGTTAGCCTTAGCTATTATTGTTCTTTTAGTGCACTTTATTGAGTTTTTTGCGATGAAAGCTAATTTTAAAAATCACAGTAAGTCAGAAATGAATTTTCTACAAACCATGCTGTGGGGCTTTGGCTATTGGCTACCGATACTTAAACATTATCAAGAGCAAGCAAAGCTAATAAAATAGCTATTTGCTTTAAATAGAGTGGCAACATAAGGATCACAGTTAGTCAGCAGGTTGTGATTTTTATTATTGTTCAAGATAGACCTGTACACTAAGGTCACTAAGGTCACTAAGCACTTAACCTCGTTCGCAGAAAAATAGCTCGAATTACGCTCTGTTTTATTAAAATAATTATATTTTAATAAAACAATTTTTACTTTTCTAAGGGATCGCCCGCTGGCCAGTCAATAAACTGGCGAGTATCTGCGCACTTGACATCCCTTTAGCCTAACCTTATATTTAAAACACTTTGCCTTGAAACAATCAAGGTTGCCTAAAGAGTCTCAAGTGCAATATTTGGGCAGGCGAAGTCTCCAATATCGATATAAAATAAACGTATAGTAAAGTGTATTACTTGCAACTTCCGGTAGTGTTATTGAATACCTTTTGCTTGAATTGTCCAACAAGGAACTATGTTAAATGGTGTTTGAACAGGATCAAAATACTACAGCGTTAGATCAATTCGAAGTAAATTCCCATGATATAGAGATGTATCTCGATGTGGTTTTTAATAATCACGACGATCCTATATTCGTAAAGGATAATGAATGTCGATTGTTACTCGTTAATGATGCTTTTTGCCAGGTTTTTAACTTAACTAGAAACGAAATCATCGGAAAAACACTCGCTGAAACAGTACCTCCAAGCGAGCGTGATCATTTTTTAGCAATTGATAGGTTAGTACTGGATAAAGGGGAAGCGATTTTAAGTGAAGAAACCCTGACGATTAATGGCTCAGAAACTAGAGTTATATTAACTAGAAAGAATCGCTTCATAGATGGTAAAGGTGACTATTTTATCGTCGGTGTCATTAATGATATTACCAAACGAAAACTAGCCGAAGAAGAATTAAAACTCGCTGCCAGTGTTTTTACTCATGCCGGTGAAGGCATCATGATAACCGACGCCAAAGGGATCATTATTAATGTCAATAATACCTTTGTCACTTCAACTGGTTATAGCGCTGTTGAGGCGATTGGACAGAAGCCGAATTTTTTACAATCAGGAATACACCCTGCCGAGTTTTATAGCGAGATTTTGCAAGTGCTGCAGAGTAAAGGGGCGTGGTCTGGTGAAATATGGAACAGTCGTAAAAACGGTGAAATTCATGCTGAAATGCTTAATATTAGTTCAGTTAAAGATGTTGATGGTCAAATAAGTAACTATGTTGGCTTATTTACTGACATCACTCCAATGAAAGAACATCAAACTCAGTTAGAGCATATTGCCCATTATGACGTACTGACTAACTTACCGAATCGGGTGCTACTGGCTGACCGATTATCTCAATCTATGTTGCAGTGTAGCCGCAATATGCAAACACTCGCCGTGGTCTTTTTAGATTTAGATGGCTTTAAACTTGTTAATGATGAGCATGGTCATGATGTGGGTGATGAACTGCTGGTTGAAATTTCCATACGAATGAAAACGGCACTTCGCGAAGGTGATACTTTAGCCCGTATCGGTGGTGATGAATTTGTTGCGGTATTAACTAATTTAACAAAGGTTGAAGACTGTGAGCCGATATTAGATCGCTTGTTATTAGCCGCATCTGAGCCAGTGACCGTTAGTAACATCGTGTTAAATGTATCAACCAGTATCGGTGTAACACTTTATCCACAAGACAGCGTTGATGCTGACCAACTTATGCGCCATGCTGACCAAGCCATGTATGTGGCTAAAGAATCAGGTAAAAATCGTTATCACTTATTTGATACTGCGCAAGATGATGCGGTTAAAACACAACAGGAAAGCCTTGAGGCCATTCGCAGTGCACTCGATAACCAGCAATTTGTGCTTTATTATCAGCCCAAGGTTAATATGAAAACAGGGAAAGTGATTGGTGTTGAAGCCCTTATCCGCTGGCAACATCCCTACAGAGGGTTATTAAATCCCATCGACTTTTTGCCTATTATTGAAAATAATCCGATGAGTATCGAAATGGGCGAATGGGTTATTGATACCGCACTAACACAAATAAGCCAATGGCAAAAATTGGGTCTCGACCTTCCAGTTAGCATTAGCGTAAATATTGCCGCGGTTCAATTACAACAGCCTGACTTTACTCAGCGATTAACAACTTTACTAGCAGCGCACCCTAATGTTAAACCTTGTTATTTAGAACTAGAGGTACTGGAAACCAGTGCCTTAGATGATGTTCATCATGTCTCAACAACCATGCTGGAGTGTATCGCATTAGGCGTAAGCTTTGCCTTAGATGATTTTGGCACGGGGTATTCCTCCTTAACTTACTTGAGACGGTTACCCGCAAACTTAATTAAGATAGATCAAAGCTTTGTTCGAGATATGCTGATCGATACCGATGATTTTGCCATTGTTGAAGGTGTTATCGCCTTGGCTAAATCATTCAAACGTGAAGTTATTGCTGAAGGTGTTGAAACGATTGAACATGGTAAGGCGCTGTTGCAACTAGGCTGTAATTTGGCACAAGGTTATGGCATAGCCAAACCTATGCCAGCGCATGATGTGCCAGCATGGGTCAACAATTGGCGACCAGATGCGAGTTGGCAACTGTAAGTACTAAATATGTACGATAAAAGACAAATTTAAAAAAATAAGTGAAAAAAATGAAGATTAACGAAATAGCAGAGAAGAACTATCTTTGGGTAGAAAAAATGGGTTGGCATAATAAAACAACGCTAGAAGCATTAGCCCTTGTTGCATCAGAAGTCGGTGAGGCTATTAATGAATGTCGGCACGAAAAACCTAGTGATGCCTTTGGCGAAGAGCTTGCCGATATTATCCTAAGAGTGCTAGATATTTCCCATTGGCAAGGAATTGATATTGAAAACGAAATTTTAAAAAAAATGAGCAAAAATGAAATCAGAGGCACTAGAGGAAGGCTTAAATAAATTAAAGACTAATACTTTTTCTAGTTACTTTCGCTGCAAGTAAACGCTGACATTTAATTTATTATAACGTGCAGTAGCAACCAAGTTGTTGCTGTTAATTTAACCTACAAAGAACATCCTCTTTTTACAAATTAAAAAATCACTACATCTTTTAACCATTCTTGCAAAACTCCCAGCAGATATTCATTTCGCTTGTGTCTTCCGCTTAGTTTAAGTCCTATTTTATTTTTAAAGCTAAAAATATTAACTCAAATAGAGCAAGTTTATCGCCATTATATGCGCCGGTAAACAACTAAACGATATCAATTTTTTTATCAGACTGATTAAAAAATTGATATTGAGTATTTCTATTAATGGCGCAGAATCTAGCAAATTTAGTTAGTGTTCATCAATAAAACTTTTTTGTTGATCACTAGTGACTAAATTTTTTAATGTATTTTAAATCGAATAAAAATCAGACAACCACTTATAAGAGCAATCATGAGTAACTTAATGGCAGGTAATGAAGTCATTTTTAGCGACGATAAATTATCAGTTTATAATTTTGGCGATAATTTTTTATCAGAAAAATCGAATATAGATAAACGCTTTTTTGAAGGCGGTACTCGTTATAGAGACGCTGTACAAATAATCGTGGCAACGGGAGAGTATTGGATATTTGACTATGGTGTAGTGGTTTTTTGGGCGGTAGCCGCAGGTGAACGTCAAGTATTAATCAACCGACTTAAGAGTGATAACACCCCTTACATTGAAAATATTGAAGAACATTTACGCTTTACTTTTTCTAATGAACTGATCATTAAAAAAGATACCATAGTACTACCTGATAACGATCCGTTGACACGTCTGGCGATAAGCCATGCGTTAGCGCAATCTAACAAGTTGATGGAATTTGAACTTCAAGCGCAAAATAAAATAATGGATTATTCTCATATTCCTGAAGAATTGGCTAAATTAGGTAAAATATCAATTAGCCAAAAAGAAATCGCTAAAATTAGAGGTACGCTACTGAGTACTAAAAGCGATATTATTTTACATTATGGATTACTTGATACCCCAGATTTTATTTGGGAATACCCTGAATATGAAGCGACTTACGAACGTATGGCGCGTTATATGGATATTCATCAACGCGTGGAATTATTATCTAAAAAGCTCTCGACCATTCATGAACTATTTGAAATGTTAGCGGCTGAACAAAAGCATCAACATTCATCATTTTTAGAATGGATTATTATCGTGTTAATTGGTATTGAGATTGTTTTGTTTCTTGTTCAAGAGTTGAAAAGTTTGGCGAGTTAACTCGCCAATTTTTATTGTTAATATTTACTTTTTTAATGTGGGTTTTAAGTTAGTCAGCAGGTAAGTTATTGAGTGAAAATAACTGACCTGCTTTGTTATACAAGCTTATGCTTAGCGGTCCAAATATGTGCCAACTCTAACGCTATTGTTGCAGCGGCTAATGCAGTAACTTCACTGTGATCATAAGAAGGAGCGACTTCCACTACGTCCATGCCAATCAGATTAATACCCACTAAACCTCTCAATATCTTCAACACTTTATCTGTGGTTAAACCACCACATACTGGCGTACCTGTACCAGGAGCAAAGGCGGGATCTAAACAATCAATATCAAAGGTTAAGTAAGTTGGTGTATCGCCAACTCTAGCTTTAATTAATGCGGTGATCTCACTGACACTCATATCATTAGCTTGCATGGCATTAATGACAGAAAAACCATGGTCTTGCTCTTTGTAATTGGTGCGAATACCGACCTGAATAGATTTATCTTTATCTATGAGATTTTCTTTAGGCGCATGATAAAACATAGTGCCATGGTCATAACAGCTACCATTGCAATAAGTATCAGTATGCGCATCGAAATGTATCAGTGCCATAGTGCCAAATTTTTTCGCATAAGCACGCAGTATCGGCAACGTAACAAAATGATCGCCGCCTAGCGATAAAATGGTTTTGTCTGCATCAAGTAACTGACCTACAGCCGTTTCAACTTGCGTACAAAAATGTGCAGAGTCTCCAGGAGAAAAAACCAAGTCGCCAGCATCAATAATTTTACAGTGTTTTAATAAGCTAAAAGGCCAAGGAAATCGCTTACCTTCCCAAGCCAAATTAATTGAAGCTTGCCTAATCGCAGTGGGGCCCATTCGAGCGCCTGAGCGCCCGGTGGTAGCCATGTCATAGGGTAAGCCTAAAACAACAATATCAGCAGCCGACTCAATGGGATTTTGCACTAAAGGCTGACGTAAGAACGTCATTGCATTTGAGTAAATTGACTCATCAACTTGATTGAAAATATTTTTCATTGTGCTTAATCTCTACAAATCTTCAAGGTAGGTGTAGCCTTGTAAGCCATCAACTAACTCTTTAAAAATTTCTTCACCTTCGCTTTTTGATAATCTAGCATCGATAAGCTCGGCATAGGTTTTTTTAAATAATTCGGCATCTAAATGTACATAATTCAGCATATCTTCTACCGTATCGCCTTCATTAATTTCAGTGATTTCTGCTTCACCGTCGTCATTGATGAATACTACCGCACTGTGAGTATCACCGAATAAATTATGCATATCACCCAAAATTTCTTGATAAGCACCCACTAAGAAAAAGCCAAGTAAATAAGGCTCATCTTCTGTCCATGCTGGCACCGGTAATGTGCTTTCAATACCCTGTCCGTCAACATAATGGTCAATAGTGCCATCGGAATCACAAGTGATATCTAATAATACCGCTCGTTTTTCATGTGATTTTTCTAAGTTACTTAAAGGTAAAACAGGAAAAACCTGATCAATTCCCCATGCATCGGGTAATGATTGAAATAAAGAAAAATTAACAAAAAATTTATCAGCAAGTTTCTCTGTTAAATCATCCATTATTGGGCGATGAAAACGATTTTTACCATCCATTAATTGATTTAATTCATAACAAACACGTAAATTAATTTGTTCAGCCCAAGCGCGTTGGGTTAAATTTAATAATCCCATCGAAAACTGGTTGTGTACTTCAGCTAAATCACTTTGGGTGTCATGATAAATTTCAATTAAGGCGCGATCATCATTACGATCATTTAGTTGCGCTAACGAACGCCACATATTACTTAATAAAATAGATTCATCAGGCGTAGGCGCTATGATATTTTCAGGTTCGTAAGACTCAGTGCCAATAACATTAGAAATAAGTACCGCATGATGTGCGGTTAATGCTCTGCCTGATTCCGAAATAATCATTGGCATAGGTTGATGATAACTTTTACAAATATCACCAATAGTATGGACGATGTTATTAGCGTACTCAGCAACACTGTAGTTCATTGAGTTATGGGATTGGCTTCGTGTACCATCATAGTCAATGGCCAAACCGCCACCAACATCCATGCATAAAATACCTGCGCCTAGGTTGCGCAGCTCGCAATAAAAACGCGCCGCCTCACTAACACCTAATCTTACATCTCTTATATTGGCTATTTGTGAGCCTAAGTGAAAATGGACAAGTTTTAAGGCGTCAAGCATGTTTTCTGCTTTAAGGACTTTTACAACGTTAAGTACTTGCGAAGCTGACAAACCAAACTTTGACTTTTCACCACCACTGGCTTGCCATTTCCCTTTGCCTTGAGAGGCTAAACGAACACGGATCCCTAAGCGAGGTTCAACATTGAGTTTCTTTGCTTCGGTTAAAATCATTTCTAATTCAGACATTTTTTCTAAAACGATATGAACTTTATGACCTAACTTTTCGCCAATTAACGCTAAACGCACATATTCTCGGTCTTTATAGCCGTTACAAACAATAACCGATGAAACTTTTTGAGCCATAGCTAAAACAGCTAATAATTCTGCTTTACTGCCTGCTTCGAGGCCAAGTTGAGTGGACTCTTTATTATTTTGGCTCGCCAAAATTTCATCAACAACTTCACGCTGTTGATTGACTTTAATAGGATAAACTAATAAATATTTTTCCTGGTAATCATAGTCTTCTATCGCCTTATTAAAAGCTTCACATAGACTGTGAATGCGATGATGAATTATTTGCGGGAAACGCACTAATGCAGGCAGTGTTAAGCCTTTATCTTCAATCATTTTAGCGATATTGATTAAATCTACTGTGTGATCCTGACGCTCAAATTTTGGCGCGACATATACATTTCCAGCATCATTAATACCGAAATAGCCCTGACTCCAGTGACGTACGTTATAGTGTGCGCGAGCGTGAGCAAGATTATCTTTGTTCATTGATTTTCCTTTACTTATTCTACTTAATAATAGAATGGCAATTCTTCATGGGTAATTAGGGCGAATTAGAATTTAACAGCCGCTTAATGTCCAACAAAAAAAATAATGATAGGTAACAATTATTATTGATGAGTGCTGGTGATAATTCAACTTGAGACCTGAATTAGTGCACTAATTGATAGGGGGAATTTAATTTGCGGGGCTAGTGCACTGATTTTGATATTCAATATTAGTGCGTTGACCCCGCAGATTATTAGCAGGTAAATATATTTAATTACTTATAAAAATGACCAACTAATCTTTTTTATGTTGGGTAATACTGTATAAATCATGGCGTCTATCACGCATGGTATGTACAGCGCCATGACTATGTAACTGTTTCAATAAATCTAGATTTACGTCTACAATAACAGTCATTTCTGAGTTAGGTGTTGCCTCTGCTTTGATGCCCGTTGTTGGAAAAGCAAAATCAGACGGCGTAAATACCGCAGATTGGGCATATTGAATATCCATATTATTTACTTTTGGCAAATTACCTACCGCACCAGCTATAGCAACATAACATTCATTTTCAATCGCTCTTGCCATTGCACAGTGACGCACACGTGTGTAGCCATTCTGGGTGTCTGTTAAGAACGGCACAAACAAGATATTCATCCCTTGGTCGGCAAGTATTCTAGAGTACTCTGGAAATTCAACATCATAACAAATCATGATACCAATTTTGCCACAGTCAGTATCAAACACCTTGAGGTTTTTACCACCCACCATAGACCAACTACGCACTTCTGCTGGCGTTAAATGAATTTTATCATAACGTTCCCATGAACCATCACGACGACACAAAAAGCCTGAGTTATAAAGATTGCCATCAACAAAAAACGGCATGCTACCGGTAATAATATTAATATTGTAACTTATCGCAAACTCGATAAATTTATCACGAATTTGTTCGGTATATTCCGATAGTCTGCGAATACTCTCTGTTAAACGTAAATGGTTAAATTCTGCCATCAAAGGTGCATTGAACAATTCAGGAAACAGCACAAAATCACTTTTATAATCGGATACGGCATCGACATAAAATTCCATTTGTTCAAATAAATCATCAATACTTTTCATTGAACGCATTTGCCATTGCACTAAACCTAAACGAACCTCTGAGCGCGGCGCATTGATAAGTTTTACCGATTTAGTATAAAAGATATTTGGCCATTCAAGTAACGTGGCATACTCCATTGATTCCCTATCGCCCGATAAGTAACCGGTTAGTAACTTGCGGACATAAAAATCATTGGCGAGTTGAAAGCTTAATACCGGATCATATAATTCTTTGATTTTTACTTTTTCAATATACTGTTTAGCGCTCATTTTATCTGAATGTTGCGCATAGTTTGGCATACGACCACCAGCTACAATAGCGCGTAAATTCAAGTTTTCACAAAGCTCCTTGCGAGCATCGTACAAGCGTCTAGCTAATCGTAAGCCGCGATAATCAGGGTGAATAAAGACCTCTATTCCATATAAAGAGTCGCCTTTAGGATCATGATTATCAAAGGTCATATTGCTAGTGATTTCAGAATAAGTATGTTCATCACCAAAATCAGCATATTCAATTATTAATGAGAAGGCACAACCGACAACAATGCCATCAACAACTACACAGATTTGCCCATCTGGAAATTTAGTTAATAAGGCTTTAACCGTGGGTTCATTCCACGTTGCTAATTCTTTATTAAGGTAAACTGATTCACTCGCCTTGCGAAGCTCTGTCATATCTTGCAATGTTAAATGACGGACGGTAACGCTATTTGCTTCCATTTAAATTCCTAATTAATTTTGGTATTAATCATACTTTTCTCTCATCGTAGAGTGCAAAAAGACGATTATTGTGATTTGTATACCAAAAAATCAACTTATACAAGCATATTAAAAAAAATCAGAACAAAGATACAAACCAAAATACCTAAGCAGACACTCACTTAAAATTGAGACCTAAGCAATACCTAAGCAGACACTCACTCAAAATTGAGACCTAAGTTAATAGATCTAAGCAGACACTCACTTAAGATTGAAATCCACTTAAAATTGAACAATAACAGTCTTTGCACTAAGCTAAAATAAGGTAGCTATGTTATTTAGGATGAATGATGGCAACGCCAAGGAAACAACAAATTAGTTTAGAAAACACCCTTTATTATCATTGTGTAGCTCGTTGTGTTCGACGAGCTTTCTTATGTGGTGAAGATAAATATTCAGGCCAAAGCTATGAACACCGTCGAGGCTGGATAGAAGACAAACTTCATTTTCTTACGCAAGTATTCGCTATCGATGTCTGTGCTTATGCTGTAATGAGTAACCATTATCATGTAGTAGTATTTATTGATGAAGCAAAAGCTAAGCAATGGAGCATGATAGAAGTTCTTGAACGTTGGCATACTTTATACAAAGGCACTTTACTGACCAAGCAATATTGTCAGGGGGAAGCCTTAGCAAAGCCATTACTTGATATAGTTAAGTCAACCGCTAAGGTTTATCGAAAACGTCTGATGAAAATTAGTTGGTTTATGGGTTATATTAATGAGGGTATTGCTAGGGCCGCTAATCAAGAAGATAACTGCACAGGTAGATTTTGGGAAGGTAGATTTAAATCACAAGCGCTATTAGACGAAGCTGCTCTTGCATCTTGTATGGCATATGTTGACTTAAATCCTATTCGAGCTAATGCCGCAGAAACACCAGAAAATTCAGAACATACGAGTGTCAAACTTCGATGTGAACAGGCAGCAAAAAGCAAACAGCCCAGCACGCTATTACCCTTTATTGGCAATCCAACAAAGGGTATGCCAAAAGGTTTACCTTTTGAACTCAAAGATTATCTTAAATTAATTGAGTTAACAGGTCGATGCATTAGAGAAGGTACATGTGGTTTCATAGAAAAAAGCCAACCTGCAATACTTAATCGATTAAATATATCCGCTGAAAATTGGTTGGTAATCACCACTGAATTTAATACCCAGTTCCATGGTGCCATTGGTCATGAAGTTGCACTGAGTGACTACTGTGAGCATCAACAGTTAAAGCGACGACAAAACTTGAGTCATTGCAACCAACTATTTTCTTAAATAGTTAATCCATAAAATATTTTCAGATTGCTAATCAGGTTTTTCCTGTGGAAGAAAATTGTCGAAATATCGATGATTTAAGGAAGATACAGTTGAAAAACTGTTTTAGTACACTTTCATATGACTAAAAATCGATATGACTGACGACAGAAGATCAGTTATTAAAATATCTATTTTTTTTGAATTAGGGTGGGTGTCTATGTTGTTTTTTTTCATATGACTAATAATCGATATGACTGATGACTGAATATCAGTTATTAAAATATTTATGTTTTTTTGAATTAAAGTGAGTGTCCATGTTGTTTATTTTTGAATTAAAGTGAGTGTCTATGTTGTTTTTTTTACTTTTTATATCGGAACGAAACCTTAACATTGTTGTTAAGGTTTCGTTGCTTTCTATAGAAGGCTATTCTTAAATGCCATCAGTAGCAGCACTTTTTTTGATAGCTACGGCCCCAAAAACCTATAAAATCAAAACTTAGAGCTGTTCGCTATCTGCTCTCGTGCTACTTGCTTTAGGTGCAGTTATCACTCTTTATTTTTTAACCCATTGCCCCGCGCTATTTTGGATAAAGTGGCCTGGTTGAGTTTTATCATAAGCTTTTTTACCTGCTAAAGCGGTGACTTGTTGCATGGTGATTTTATTGGTGCGCGCTAAATTTATATAAATACTTTTGCGCTTTTCGTTAACACTGGTGACTAGGCTCTTCGCGTCTGGGCTATCAATAATAAGACCTAAGTAACCATTAGACATTTCACCAACTAAACCTTGTTGTTTTGCATCGTCGAGTGAAATAGCCCAAGCGGAAAAGGCTATAGTAGAGACCAATAGAGCACAGCTTATTTTTTTTATGAATTTCTTTGTTAAATTTTTCATGGCGTTCCCCTAAAATATGTCGCTTTCAGCACTAAATATGTCGTCTAGTTGTTTATCTACCTTCACCTTTATTTCATGATCAATTTTCAAATTTAAATTAATGGTGATCGGTTCTTTTGCACTAACTTCTATCTTATGTGTACAAGCACTGATAATGAAAACAGTGAATAGCACGATTAGTATTTTACTCATACTTACTCCTTCTTTTTTTGTAAACCTTTGATAAGGCTTTCTTCAAAACGTTGTGTTATTGATAATGATTCAAGTAAGCCAAGCAAGTCGTAACTCAAATTCAAATTTAAATTAACATCGTTATCAATATCTGGATTTCGACCTTTTATTACCGTATTTAACTGCATGTAACCGTCGTCTGCCATAGTAACTGCGGAGGAAAGCTGATGATAATGCAAGTTTTGCAGTGCATCAAACGCCAGTTTTAGTTGACTGTTGTTTGCTTTAAGCTCTTCTACGGCTGGGTTATCAATGACCTGTATCAGTCCGTTGCTAATATTGTGCAGTTCACCTTTTTCAATAATATATTTATCACCATCAAAAGTAACGGGAAGTTGACCTGATATATTACCCGTTACAACAATACCTTGTTTTTCATCTAATGCTAATACTTGCTCTAAGTCTATACTATTAAGCTGAACATTAACTGAATGCCCATGTTCGACCGGCCATTGTATATTTGGAATAAAGAAGCTGCCCCCTAAAACATTCGCCTTAAGTTTGTTGGCTGAAAGCTGAAAGATTTTATCGAATGTCCAGTTGGTGTTAATTGATAGCTTTGAAATAGGAGTCACAGTTTCAATTAATTCAACGGTTAAGTTTTCTTTAGCATTGGGCTGAGTTGTTATTTTTCCTGCGAGTAATGAAAAATGTTGTTGCCAATTGAGCTCTTGCAACCAAATGCCATTGATTTCACCACTGAGTGAGGTAATTGCCACCGAAACGTTAAAGGGGGTGTTTTCAATATTGTTTAAAGCGTTTATTTGACCAAAAATATTGTAATCTAATAGGCCATCAATCAATTCAACTTCAGTCGGCAATTGGATATTTAACGATAATAAGTCAGTGAGTTGTAATTTTTTGGCAGAGATAACTAGATTAGGTGACTTGACTGGGCCAGTCAAAACAATGTTGCCTAGCTTCACTCCGTCAGCACTGGCTTGAGCATTAAGCTGAATATCGTCAAAGCTGCCGTTGAGTTCACTAAAAATATTAAACGAAGTTATCTTTAGTTTTTTAGGAATATTCAGCTGTGAAACGTGATTATCGACTTTTAGTTTAATGTTTAGATTGTTGTCCTCTAACAGCGCTACGCTACCCGTTAATTTTGTTGTTAATTTTTTTAGGCTTAACAGTGCTTGAGGTTTTTGTGCAGTTGACGTTTTTGTGGTGATTTTATTGTGCGTTTGATTATTATTTTTGTCCTCAGTCATCTGTTTAAGCACCACAATATTATTTAAGGTGATTGAAGAGTCTGCTGTTAAATTAATCGTCGTTGTTTGCTCGGTTTTATTTAGTGAGCCAATTAAGTGTAAAGCAACAGGCGCAGGAGTGTATTTCGCTATGTTAACCAGCTTCAGCTGACTATCAATAACAAAACGCTCTACTGCTAATGCAAAAGGTATTTGTGGGGTAGGTAAGTCAAAAGTAATATTATCAAATTTTACTTGGTGAGGTCGTGCACCGCTAAAGGCGCTTATTTCAAGATGACTAAGGTAGCCCTTACTATCGTTCAGTGTTAATCGTGCATCGCCTTGCGGTTTTATGGTTACGTGCGTTAACGGATTCTCTTCAAGTATTGACATCATTGTTGGCGATAGCCCGGCTTGGGTTAACTTCGCTAACAACTGTGGCTGACTATATTCCACTGATATTTCATTTTTTCCAACAAAGGTTAATGCGACGGTTATCTTGTCTTTAGCGGAAACTTCATTAGTCGTTTCTTCGGCGATTAAATCAAATTGACTATCGAAGTTCAGCGCACCTAATAGTTTAAACGGGCCGCTATTGCCTATGCCGTTTTCAGAAATTATCGAGATATTGCTTATTTGATTTTTCAAGCTAATAGCGCTCGCTCGATATTTTATCTGTGTGTTGAAATCACCTGATATTTCGCTAGCCGTTAAGTTGTTTGTTAATGCTGCGGTAATAGGTAATCGATGGGCGCTTAAAAAGCTTTTTAGTAAACTTAATTTACTTGAGATCGCAATGGAAAAACCTTCTTTCTCTTGGGTTAGCTTAGCCTCGATAAACACTACGCTTTCGGATGTTGTTAGTGTAAAAGACAAGTTGTTGGCTAGTGTTGATAAATTAGCAATATATTTTGTCTCAGTTTTATTGCTAACCGTAAACGGTGAATAGAAAAGTTTAGTGACATTTATTTTTTTCGGTAAATTAAACTGCTTAATTTGTTGTGCATAAGTTTGTAAACTTGTTGAAAGCAATTGGCTTAAGTTTTGATTTTCTTGCTCCTTACTTAAGGGAGCATCATCTTTCTTGGAGAATAAATGATCTGTACCTTTAATCTCTGCCAACCTTATATCAATATCCGTTATATTAAGGCTAGGGGATAGTTGCCATTGTATTGTCATACCGACAATTTGAATGTTAGCCTTTGGGGCCTGTAAACATACCTTGTTGACTCTAATGGCCATATTACTGGTAAGGCTTACATTTAGGCAAGTCAACGCTATTTTTTCTGAATTGAATTGTGTTTTTACAAGGTAATTGATAACTGAAATTCTAGCACTGTAAGTGATAGTGAAAATAATCAGTAAGGTGATAACAGCAATTAAGATAAATTTAAGAAATCGCACTTAGGCTCCCTTGCCATAGCTACTTTTTAACTCAAGTAGAAAATATGTTAATTGCTATTAATCGCTGATGACCGTGAGTCGACCGTCTATTTATGGTCACAACTGTTAACAGGGTAGCCTAATTTTACACAATCGAACATAGCTAGTGATTGATGAATTACAGGAAAAAATAAGATTACAGGTACTTTTTACCATATCAGTAGGTGGTTTTGCTTTTCTTGAGAAGGAATGGAAGAAAGGTTGCTGACTGCCGGAGTCGAATTGCTGCATGTTAAGAGTGACTGAGTTTATCAGTAGGTGGTTTTACTTTTCTTAAGACGAAAAAAAACCTTAACATTGCTGTTAAGGTTTCGTTCCTTCCTTTCGGAATGGATGGTGCCGACTGCCGGAGTCGAACTGGCGACCTACTGATTACAAGTCAGTTGCTCTACCAACTGAGCTAAGTCGGCACACAAAGATGTGTGCGATAAATTTATTCTATTGAACTATTTATCTTGGCACCGAACAAATGTTTCTACACTATTTCTATATTAAAAAAGTAAGCAACAAATATTCAAATAGGTTGAATAGATGGTGCCTCGACCCGGAATCGAACCAGGGACACGAGGATTTTCAATCCTCTGCTCTACCGACTGAGCTATCGAGGCAGTGTCTAATCTGCTGTCTTTTCGGCTTTGCCTTGAAGACGGGGCGTATTAAACTGTTTTTCGATTTGTTCGTCAACCCTTTTTTTTAAATAAATGTTTGTTTGCTTGTTTTTTCTGCTTATTGGCGGAATAGTCAGCGTAAAATCACCATTTAATCAAAATTATCAATAAAAAAAGTTGTTGAACCCTTACTTTTTCGGTGGAACGTAACCTTCAATTTCAGGTTCTTTTCCTTCAAAAAGATAAGCAACCATAGCCGTTTCTAAAAAAGCACGGTCATTTGGCTCCATCATGTTCATTTTTTTCTCATTAATAAGCATGGTTTGTTTTTGTTGCCAGTTTTTAAATGCTTCTTGACTGATATTATCAAAAATACGTTTACCGACTTCTCCAGGATAAAGTTGAAATCCTAGTCCTTCAGCGTCTTTTTTTAAATTTTGGCAAAATATAATACGGCTCATAAGTTAATTCTCTTGTTCTAGGTTGTAAGTTGGTCTGTGCATTTATACTTTTACCACTTTAATATTCATCTGTATCTTAAAGTGGTATCGATATATAAATATCATGGCTTTAATAAGCTGATCAATTTTTGAGTTGATGCTGCTAAGCCAACCGATGCAGTTGTGGCTAAATTGTACCACTGTTGTTGGTTGTTTTCGTTGATTTCTTTTGCTGGTAATTGTTCACAATCAATCACTACTGGCGATATATCTAAATGAAAGTGACTAAAGGTATGGCGAAATTTTACTAAGGGTACAACGGACGTTTGTTTCAAGTGGAGCTTCGCTAATAATGCGGCAATCTCTTCTTCGTGCTGGACCTCTAAAAAACACCATAAACCTCCCCATATGCCACTTGGAGGACGTTTCTCTAATAATACTTGCTGGTTAATACGAGGTATCACCATAATAGTTTGTTTTTCTGGAATGGTTTTCTTTGGTTTTTTTTGTGGGTAACTACTTTGTTCATTCAGTGAAAAAGCTAAACAAGTGTCACTTAACGGGCACAGCTCACATTTAGGTTTACTGCGAGTACAAATAAGTGCGCCTAGATCCATCATCGCTTGATTAAACTGCGCAACACCTTCTTTGGGCGTTAATACCTCAGCAATCGGCCATAACGATTTTTCATACTTACTCTGACCATTATGGCCTTCAACCATATAACAACGAGCTAATACCCGTTTTACATTACCATCTAAAATAGCGTGATGCTTATTCAATGCCAAACTTAAAATTGCACCAGCCGTTGAACGACCAATACCCGGTAGAGCAATAACTTGTTCAATGTCCTCAGGAAAAGTACCTTGGTATTGCTGAGTAATTATTTTTGCTGTTTTATGTAAATTACGAGCTCGAGCGTAATAACCTAATCCTGTCCAGTGATGTAAAACGTTATCTTCATCGGCATTAGCTAAATCGGTAATTGTTGGGAAACTGTCCATAAAACGATGATAGTACGGGATAACCGTTGCTACCTGTGTTTGTTGCAGCATTATTTCAGAGATCCATACACGGTATGGGGTTTTATTGTGCTGCCAAGGTAAGTGCTTTCTGCCTTGGGCTTGATACCAGTCGAGTGTTTGCGTGGCAAAAAACTGTGCTGATTTCGGTGATATTTGAGTTTTATTTGTCATAGCGACTTAGTTTACCTAATAAACGGGCACGAATAAATGTGCATTTTTTATTGCAAAAATTTATAATGCCATTATGCTCTCGTCCATATTAATCTCGAGATTATCACTCGAAATATACTTGCTAAGATTTAAGGAATTAAAATGAAATTAAATGCTAAAAACCGTAACCGCCGTTTACGTAAAAAATTACGTGTTGATGAATACCAAGAATTAGGTTTTGACGTCGCTTTTAAATTAGCTGACGGTACGGACAATGATACGGTTGATACTTTTTTGAATAACTTTTTTAATGAAGTTATTCAACCTAATGGTTTAGGTTTTGGCGGTGAAGGCGATGTTTTATGGCATGGTATCGTTTGTACTCAAAATATCGGTAAGTGTACCGATGAACATCGTACCGCTGTAGAATCTTGGTTGAATGAAAATGGCGCTACAGCAGTAGCTGTTAGTGATCTTTACGATGTTTGGTGGGCTGAATAACTTTATTCATCATAAATGAACTTTACCCGGCATTGTCAGCATTTTTCAGTGCCATTACTTATGTACAATAAGTGCAGACTCTGAAAATTTTGGCTGCTTTGTTTAAAGCGCATTTATTTAGAATAAAACTTGGATTATATTGAAGAAATATATGGTAGATAAAACTGAAAACACCCACAAAAGCATTGAAGAAGCTGAAAAAGAAGGCAAATATATTCGCAAAGTACGTAGTTTTGTTAAGCGCGAAGGGCGATTAACAAAAGGACAAGCGAATGCATTGGAGCAATTTTGGCCAACAATGGGCTTAAACCATCTTGATGGAATGATTGATTTTGCTCACTTATTTAATAACAGCAATCCTATTATCTTAGAAATTGGTTTTGGCATGGGTAAATCTTTAGTCGAAATGGCAAAAAATGCCCCAGAACTAAATTTTGTTGGTGTTGAAGTGCATCGTCCGGGTGTTGGCGCTTGTATTTCATTAGCAGATGAAGAAGGCGTTCATAATTTAAAGGTTTTTGAACACGATGCGATAGAAGTGCTTGCTGACTGTATTCCTAATAGTTCATTAACGACCGTGCAATTGTTTTTTCCTGATCCTTGGCATAAAAAGAAGCATCATAAACGTCGAATTGTTTCGTTAGAATTTGTCGAAACTATTCGTCAAAAGCTAAAGGTGGGTGGTGTTTTTCATATGGCTACTGACTGGGAAAATTACGCAGAATGCATGATTGAAGATATGAACTCAGCGCCGGGCTATAAAAACTTAGCCACCGATGGTGACTTTGTGCCACGTCCTGATTCTCGGCCATTAACGAAATTTGAAAACCGTGGTCATAACTTAGGTCATGGCGTTTGGGATATTCAATTTAAACGCCAAGATTAATCTAGAATGAACAATTAATTTAAGTACTCTTGTTCAACGTGAAAAAGATGCTGGCTATTACGTAAGTTGCCGGTGTCTTTTAACCACTGCGTACTAATGATTTCTCGTTGCAAGGCGGCTTGCAAAATACGCACTTTATACTGCGACCAATAATAAATCGTTGCTTGTTGATGAATTTCGTTATTTGGAAAAATATCACTTCTGCTTTCTTCTAATTCGGCTAAAATATCAGCGATGACTTTTGGCTTTAACTCTTTTTCTATCTGTAGCTTAAATTTAGTGAAACGTTTTGCTTTAACTAATAACCATGCCATCCACAATATGACGGCAACAGCAAAAACAAATAAAATATCTATACTCATAACTGATTTATTCTATAAAAATATTGTGGGCATCTTATCAGTCAAATTGAATTTGGCTAAAGCTTATTTTTATTTTATAACTTGGGTATTTACAAAAATTAAACCGCTAGCCCTCTTAACTCTATGTTAGGTTAATTAAACGCTATATTGTTGCTTTTTATCGATGAGTTACTTTGCTTTTTTGTTAAGTAAAATAGCAATTAAACGCTGAACTGTGCTTGTTCATGCATCAGTAACTTTGCTTTTAAAGCTAAACCACCAGCATAACCTGTTAATTTTCCATTGGCGCCTATAACACGATGGCAAGGGATAATTAAAGCGATCGGGTTTTTTCCGTTTGCTGCGCCAACCGCTCGTACGGCCTTTTCATTATTAATTTTTTTTGCTATCCATAAATAACTTTTGGTCTCACCTTGTTTGACAGTCAGCAATGCTTGCCATACTTTTTGCTGAAACGGTGTACCTTGTGGTGCAAGTGCCAAGTCGAAGACAGTACGATGACCAGAAAAATATTCTGCAAGCTGTTGAACCACTCGGGTAAAATGAGTAGGGCTCTCTGTGTAACTTTCATCAATAATCAGCGGTAAAGCGCCATCTTGAAAAGCAAGCGCCGTTAGCCCTTGGTCATTAGCGGTTAATGCGATATCGCCATAAGGAGAAGGGGTGATAGTAAAGTACATATTTATTCCTTTGTTAAAGCATAACCCATCAAATATCGTGAAGATAAATAACTATTTTAAAGATAATTAACGTTAATGCACAGCACTAAAATTGCTTCTTCAGTTAAAGCGCTAAACTGAAATAAAGCATAAGCCGTTTTATCAGCACCGTCAGTCGTTATTTATTAGCGGCTAACTTGTTACGGTATTGTCGTGCAATAACTTTTAAAATATCACGCCAACTGATAATGCCAATAGGTTGCATTTCATCATTTACAATCGGCAGACATGAAAGGTGATTGTCATGAAACATTAATACTGCGTCATTTAAACTGACTTCTGCCTTGGCTGTTGTCAGGTCTCTGTTCATGATGAGGTGTAGCTTCTTTTGTAACATTGAATGGTCACGGGGCGTTTCGTTTTTAGTGCCAATTGTTGGACTTAAATGCTTGTATATATCTCTATCGGTGACCACCCCGACAAGTTGTTTATCACAAAGTATCAAAATATGGTGAATGCTGTGTTGGTCAAATATTGCTTTTGCTTTACTTAAATCATCGTCAAGTTCTAAGGTAATTAAGTCTGTCGACATAATTTTACTTAAGCTCATCATTCTCTCCTAATATTTGATTTTTGTTTGCTCGTCACGATAAACAAAACTTTGTTAATTAACAATAATCTTTTAGTCAAAACTACCTCTTTAGTGATTTATATAAAACTAATTGTTGGCTGTCACAAAAGTGTCATACAACTGTCTTATAATTCATATCGTACTAAAGTCTCCATAATTGAAGGTGTTTAAGTGGCAATTGCATTAAAATCGACTGGCCCACGTCAGTTGAAAAATACATTAGCACAATGGTTAATAACAGTAGGCGGTATAAGTGTTTTGTTTACACTGGTGCTGATCTTTTTATATTTACTCTATGTGATAAAACCTATTTTTGAGTCGGCAACAATAGAGCCTGTTGGTCAATTTGAAATCAGTACCACGGCACCCACGTTATCTGCGGGTGTTGATGAACTAAAAGAAATCGCTTTTCAAATTACTCAGCAAGGTGATATTAACTTTTATCAGCTCGTCAAAAGTGCTGCTAATGAAAAAGGTACGTTAGTACTCAGTGAAAACTTATTGAGTGATGATAAAACCTTAATTAATGTTGTTAATTCTGGTGTAGAAAAGAAACTACTCATTGATAGTGACGGCAACATGCAGCTTATTGCCGCTAAATTCTTTTCTAATTTTGATTCGGGTACACGAGAAATTATTCCTAGTGTTGCCTATCCGTTAGGAGAAGAGTCGATAGCCGTTGACGAGAGTGGCGAAGTTCTTACTGAACTTTCATTTGGTATGAATGATGAAAAAGCGGTTTTTGTTGCGTTTACACAAGACCAGCGTTTAATTAAGACTAGCTTAATTGCTGAAGATGACTTTACTTACGACAGCGCTTACGAAACTATTTATCAAGAAATTGATTTTCCTGCTGATCATGTTAACGAAATCTTAGTGACTCCTGATATGGGCTTAGCTTTTGTTCGTAGTGATGATCAAGTCTTTGTTTTTGATCTTACCGATGAAGATGACGTTGAACTTAAAGCCACAATTATTCCCTCTTTAGAACAAACCAGAAGCAAACCCCATCATGTTACAGCAATGGCATTACTTTCTGGTAGTAGCTCAATCTTATTAGGTAGCAGTGCGGGTAAAGTTACACAATGGTTTGAAGTGGCTACTGACGATGGTCGTCAATTTAAAAATGTTCGTAGCTTTAACGTTAGTGATACAGAAGCTGTTACTCAAATTCATACCGAACAATTTCGTAAAAGTTTCTATACTTTAACGACCTCAGGAAATATGGGGGTTTTCTACACCACCAGTGAAGCTGATTTATGGCGTGGTCAACTAACAACTACCGAACCTAGCGTATTTGCAATTTCTCCTCGTGCTGATGGTTTAGTCGTGATTGACGAAAATCAGCTAAAAATATTCAGCGTTGAAAATGAACATCCCGAAGTGACTTGGAGCGCTTTGTGGGAAGAAGTTTGGTATGAAGGTTACCCAGAGCCCGAGTATATTTGGCAGTCAACTTCCGGTTCAGATGATTTCGAAGGTAAATTTTCTTTAGTACCCATTTCATTTGGTACCATGAAAGCGGCCATGTACGCGATGTTATTTGCTGTGCCTATTGCGTTAAGTGCTGCTATTTACACCGCTTACTTTATGACCCCTGGTATGCGCCGAAAAGTTAAGCCAACAATTGAGTTAATGGAAGCATTGCCAACAGTTATCTTAGGGTTCTTGGCGGGTTTATGGTTAGCGCCAATAATCGAAAATTATTTGCCAGCAATCGCAATGCTATTAATTATGTTACCGCTTTCAGTCTTTGTAACTGCATTTGCTTGGCATAAACTGCCTAAAGATATGAAAAATACTATTCCTGAAACATGGGCGCCGATCATACTTGTTCCTGTCTTGTTAATTGCCGGTGGTAGTGCATTTTTGTTATCTCCTTTCTTTGAAACCTTGTTTTTTGGTGGCGATGTTCGTCAGTATATTACTAACGACCTCGGTATTGACTTTGACCAACGTAATTCATTAGTGGTTGGTTTAGCGATGGGATTTGCCGTTATACCGACCATTTTTTCTATGGCAGAAGATGCAATATTTAGTGTACCTAAACATTTAACCAGTGGTTCACTCGCTTTGGGGGCTACACAATGGCAAACGCTTGCGAAAGTTGTTTTGTTAACCGCTAGTCCAGGTATTTTTTCTGCAGTGATGATGGGCTTAGGCCGTGCAGTAGGCGAAACCATGATAGTGCTGATGGCGACGGGTAATACCCCAATTTTAGATTGGAGTATCTTCCAAGGTATGCGTACCTTAGCAGCAAATATTGCTGTAGAAATGCCAGAATCCGAGGTAGGGAGTTCGCATTATCGAATTCTATTTTTAGCTGCTTTTGTTTTATTTGTTTTCACCTTTATTTTTAACACGTTTGCTGAGCTGATACGTCAGCGCTTACGTGAAAAATACAGCTCGTTATAGTTAAGGAACTGAGTTTATGAATAGTTGGTTTAAATCTGGTTCTCCGTGGGTGTGGTTGTCTGCTGGCGGAGTAAGTATCAGTTTAATTTCAGTTCTAGGTTTATTGTGGTTAATTGCTTCACGTGGTTTATCTTACTTTTGGCCTGCAGACATTTATCAATTTGAGACGGTTAATGAAAAAGGCCAAGCAGTTACCGTTATTGGTGAGATATACGATCGTGAAAGCCTGCCAAGCAAGCAGTTATCGCATTTAAATTTAGGTTTAGATCCTACTAAAGAAACCATTGAGCGAATTTTAGTGAAAACGGGTAACCGTGAATTAGTTAATCTAGATTTTCGCTGGTTGTTAATGCCGCTTATTAACAAAACCACCATGCCTGAAGATGTTGTGGTGATTGAACGTCGTACCAATGGTAATTTTTATGGCTTCATTGAAGGGATTATCTTAGATGGTCAGCCTGAAGGCCTAGACAAAATGGCTGAGTTGCTGGAACGTGTTGATAATTTTCAAGACGAAATGGACGAATTACAAAAAGTTGATATCGGTGCCATCAATTATCAAATAGAACGCTTACGGCTTAAAAAGCGTAAACATAAACTTGATGAGACCTTAACCGTTGAGCGCGAACAAGAAATTGATGCAGAAGTTGCTCGTTATAACGCTGATTACCAAGTACTAGAAAAACAGTTAATGGCTATCCGTGACAAAGTATCTCGTGATCAACTTGTGGTACGCGCTATGGGCGGTGAGGTTATTGAGATAAATTTTGAAGAAATACTCAAAGTTACTTATAACAATAAACTGTCTGTTTTTGGCCGAGCTGCGGTATTTATTCAGCAAATAGGCAGTTTCTTAATTGATGACCCACGAGAAGCAAATACCGAAGGGGGCGTTTTTCCTGCAATATTTGGTACTGTTTTAATGGTTTTACTGATGACAGTCATTGTTTCTCCTATGGGCGTTATAGCGGCTATTTACTTACATGAATATGCGGGTAAAAATGCCCTGACTAAACTACTTCGTATCGCTGTTATTAACTTAGCAGGTGTACCGTCAATCGTTTATGGGGTGTTCGGCTTAGGTTTCTTTGTTTACATGGTGGGTGGTAGTTTAGATCAACTGTTTTATGCCGAGACACTGCCTAGTCCAACTTTTGGTACGCCAGGTGTTATGTGGTCTGCGATTACTCTCGCGATACTAACATTACCGGTTGTTATTGTTTCAACCGAAGAAGGCCTATCACGCATTCCTTCAGCTATGCGTCACGGCTCTTTAGCGCTAGGTGCAACCAAAGCAGAAACGTTATGGCGTATTATTCTACCGATTGCTAGTCCAGCAATTATGACGGGTATCATTTTAGCGATTGCTCGTGCGGCCGGTGAAGTTGCACCACTGATGCTAGTTGGTGTTGTAAAAATGGCGCCAAATTTACCGCTCGATGGTAACTTCCCATATTTACATTTAGACCGTAAGTTTATGCATTTAGGTTTTCATATTTATGATGTAGGCTTCCAAAGCCCTAATGTTGAAGCGGCAAGACCATTAGTTTTTGCAACCGCATTTTTATTGGTGACAATTATTGTCTCACTGAATATGACAGCAGTTACCATACGTAACCGTTTAAGAGAAAAATATCGCATGTTAGAGCATTAATTTTATTGAAGAATACCATTCTTATTTTAGTTAAATATACTGACATAAGAATGGCTCAAAATATAAAGTAAAAAAGTTTTAACAGTCACGAACAAAATTTAAGCATTGAAAGAGAAAACTATGATTTCAGTCAGCCCAAGAACATTAGATCCAAAAGTTAAACTTGATCTTAACAACTTATCGCCGGAACAAGTGGCGTTAGAAATTAAAAATTTAAACCTATACTATGGTGACAAACAAGCACTACAAAATATCAGCATGTCTATTCCTAAAGGACAAGTTACCGCGTTTATTGGTCCTAGTGGTTGTGGTAAATCTACGTTGTTACGTTGTATTAACCGTATGAACGACTTGGTTGATATATGTAAGATTGAAGGTGAAATTAATCTTCATGGCGAAAATATTTATAGAAAACATGTTGATGTTGCAGCGCTGCGTCGTCAAGTAGGTATGGTTTTTCAACGACCTAATCCATTCCCTAAAAGCATTTATGAAAATGTTGTCTATGGTTTACGTATTATGGGCGAAAATAATCGCCGTGTATTGGATGAAGCCGCAGAAGTTGCGCTGCGAAGTGCGGCATTATGGAATGAAGTAAAAGACCGTTTGCACGATAGTGCACTGGGACTTTCTGGTGGCCAACAGCAACGTTTAGTGATTGCTCGCGCCATTGCGATTAAGCCAGAAGTTTTATTGCTTGATGAACCTACTTCGGCACTTGACCCTATTTCAACATTGACGATTGAAGAATTGATTAATGACTTAAAAAAGCAGTTCACTGTGGTCATTGTTACCCATAATATGCAACAAGCCGCACGTGTTTCAGATCAAACGGCATTTATGTACATGGGTGACTTAATTGAATACAGCGATACTAATACGCTGTTTACCACGCCGGCAAAAAAGAAAACTGAAGATTATATTACTGGCCGTTACGGTTAATAGAGACGATTAATATTCTACTTTTAATATAGAATAACAAGGAAAAACAATGGATAACATCAATCTTGGTCGTCATATATCAGGCCAATTTAACGAAGATTTAGAAAATGTCATCAACCATGTCATGCATATGGGTGGTCTGGTTGAAAAACAATTAAGCGATTCACTCACGGCTGTTTATGATGCGGATGAAGTCTTGGCAAAAAATGTCTTAGCGAACGATTATAAAATTAATGCCTTAGAAGTCAGTATTGACGATGAATGTACACGCATCATAGCTAAGCGTCAGCCAGCTGCTGGCGATTTACGTTTAATTATGGCTATTGTAAAAACAATTGCTGATTTAGAGCGTATCGGCGACGAAGCACAGAAAATTGCTCGGGTAGCACTCGAAAACTTCTCTGGAGAGCAAAAAGCGCTATTACTTAATTTAGATAATTTAGGTCGTAAGGTTTTAGAATTTTTACAAGCAACTCTTGATGCTTTTACACGTATGGATGTCGACTCAGCTGTTTTAACTCATGGCAATGACGAGAAGATTGATCGTGAATACGAGGCGCTAATGCGTCAATTAATGACTTACATGATGGAAGATCCGCGTTCTATCCCACAAATAATGAGTGTTATCTGGTCAGCTCGTGCTTTAGAACGTATTGGTGACCGTTGTCAAAATATTTGCGAATACATTATCTATTTTGTCAAAGGAAAAGATGTTCGCCACACAACAGCTGAAGATATTAAATCTTTGTAAATTTTGAAAAAGCCGCTACGTTTAAATAACTTTCTATATACCTGTTATGTTTCGACAAATCATAGCTATATCTAGTTAAAAGCACAGGAATTGTCAGGTGATCGTGATAAAACGCTTGAAGATCGTGTTAAATGGGTTAATATCCGCGACGAATAATAACAAAGAGCAATTTGGCTCTGGGAATAAATTATGGCTAGAAATTCAATACTAGGTGTCTTTGCAAAATCACCTATTAAACCATTAGAAAAACACATTCGATTGGTCACTAAGTGTTGTAATCAACTAACTCCTTTCTTTGCTGCTTGTGCTGAACAAGATTGGTCAAAAGCAGGGAAACTTCGCAGTAAAATCTCAAAATATGAACGCGACGCAGACAAATTAAAACGCGAAATACGCCTTGAACTTCCAGGTGGCTTATTTATGCCTGTAGATCGTGCTGATTTGTTAGAGTTACTTTCACAACAAGATAAAATTGCTAATAAAGCAAAAGATATTGCCGGACGTATTTTAGGACGCAAACTGGTTATACCAGAAACACTACAAGATTCTTTTGTGGCGTATGTTGCTCGAAATATTGAAGCCGCAGAAAAAGCAGCTGACGCGATTAATGAATTAGACGACTTATTAGAAACAGGTTTTCGTGGTCGAGAAGTAGCATTGGTTGAGAAGATGATTAACCAATTAGATGAAATAGAAGATGATACAGACGGCATGCAAATTAAATTGCGTAGCGACTTATTGGCGATTGAGAATGACTTAAATCCTATTGATGTAATGTTTTTATATCAAATTATTGAATGGATAGGTGATTTAGCCGATTTAGCCGAACGTGTTGGTGCTCGTTTAGAAATTTTACTGGCTAGAAAATAAGGCTTATTCATGGATATATTATTAACACATGGCCCTATGTTGGTCATTATTGCCGGCGTTGTTGGTTTCTTTATGGCGTGGGGCATTGGTGCAAACGATGTGGCTAACGCAATGGGTACATCAGTTGGCTCTAAAGCGCTAACGATTAAACAAGCGATTCTCATCGCGATGGTTTTTGAATTTGCTGGTGCTTATTTAGCGGGTGGTGAAGTTACTTCAACTATTCGTAAGGGTATTATTGACGCTTCTTACTTTGTAGATAGTCCGGAATTACTTGTTTTTGGTATGATTTCAGCATTATTTGCTGCTGCTACTTGGTTACTTATTGCTTCTATTTTAGGTTGGCCAGTATCTACAACACACTCAATTGTTGGCGCCATTGTTGGTTTTGCTGCCGTTGGTGTTAGTGTTGATGCTGTTGAATGGGGTAAGGTTATCGGTATCGTAGGTAGCTGGATAATTACGCCACTTATCTCAGGTATTATTGCGTTTATTATTTTTAACAGTGCACAAAAATTAATTTTTGATACGGATAACCCATTAACTCAAGCTAAACGTTGGGTACCTTTTTACATGTTTTTAGCGGGCTTCGTACTTGCTTTAGTCACTATCAAGAAAGGTTTGAAGCATTTAGGCTTAAACATCGGCTCTGTTGAAGGTTATGTATATGCGATTATTGCCGCAGTTATTGTCGCTGTTATAGGTAAAATATTCATAAACCGTTTAGAATTTGATGAAAGTGCTGCGAAGAAAACACATTATGCCAACGTAGAAAAAGTATTTGCGGTATTAATGATCGTTACTGCCTGTGCAATGGCATTTGCTCATGGTTCAAACGATGTTGCTAATGCGATTGGTCCACTAGCTGCGGTAGTAAGTATTGTTGGTAATGACGGTCAAATTGCAGCTAAGTCAGCTATCGCATGGTGGATTTTACCACTAGGTGGTTTTGGTATTGTTGCTGGTCTTGCATTATTTGGTCACAGAGTTATTGCAACCATAGGTAATGGCATTACACATTTAACGCCAAGCCGTGGTTTTGCAGCTGAATTAGCAGCAGCATGTACAGTTGTTATCGCCTCAGGTACAGGTTTACCTATCTCAACCACACAAACGTTAGTAGGCGCTGTGTTAGGTGTAGGTATGGCTCGTGGTATTGCTGCAATTAACTTAACGGTTGTGCGTAATATTGTTGTTTCTTGGGTTGTTACCTTACCGGTTGGTGCAGGTTTATCTATCATTTTCTTCTGGGGAATGGTGGCAATTTTCACCTAGGCACACTTAGAAAATTTACTTTTAAAAAACCAACATTGATGTTGGTTTTTTTTATTTAAACTCCTGAATTTGTAAACTTTCAGTGGTAACCACTATATAATTAAAAAGTGATTAGGTAATGCTTGCCTGAACCACTATTACCCTATATTATAACGCCTCTTTGATGTTCTTTAGAATTTCAAACTGCCTTGATAGCTCAGTCGGTAGAGCAGAGGATTGAAAATCCTCGTGTCCCTGGTTCGATTCCGGGTCAAGGCACCATATTTCTCTTTATTGAGACGAAAAAGCCCACAAGCAATTGTGGGCTTTTTTTTGTTTAAACAGAAAAATTTATTTTCAATTAAATGAGTATCACTTCACTAAATTCCCGTTTTATATCAAACTTTCTTAATAGACATTATGTTATAAATATTGCCCTTGATATCTCTAGAACTTAATGATGATGAGTACAAAACAAGCGGATGAATCATTAGGCATTTTTTTTGCTTCATGGAGTGAAAAAAGAGCAGGGCGAATACCTGGTAATATCCCTATTTGGGTGGGAATATTATCTGAGTTAACTGAGTTTGGTATTTTTTTTGTCGCCTATTTTATCGCTAAATTATATTATCCTGAAATATTTTCTCGTGGCCCACAAAGCTTAAATACAACTATTGGTGTATTGAACACTATTGTTTTGTTGTCTAGCAGTTACTTTATGGCTAAGGCCATGGCTAGTGTCCGAATTAATAATTTAGTGAAATGCGAACGGTTTTTATGGCTTGCTCTACTTTGTGGCTGTAGTTATTTATGCTTAAAAACCTGGGAATTTCATTGGAATGACTTACAAGGATATAGCACTAACACCAATGAATTTTTCACTGTCTATTACTACATGACGTTTAATCATTTTTTACATGTTGGCTGGGCCTCATGTGCCATATTATGGGTGATCTTCAGGCTAAGAAAAGGGGCATATTCAGCAAAAAGCCACACAGGTTTAGAGGCACTAGCTGTGTATTGGCATATGATTGACTTAATGTGGATCCTGATTTTTCCATTATTATATGTATTAAGGTAGCGTTGAAATATGAAAGGTATTGGAAAATTAGAATACTACTTAGTGGTATTAATTTTAATTACTTTGTTGAACACTTTTTTAGGTGAAAACTTTCAGTCAACGACAGTTGTTAGTGTTTTAGTTGCAATAACAATAATGTGCAAAGGTATTGTCGTTATTGATCACTTCATGGAACTTAAGGGGGCACATAGGTATTTGAGACTAATGATGAAAACTTACTTTGTAATATTCCCTTCGTTAATCATATTAACTGTTTTTTACTGAGCTAAGCGTCTTATTGACGTTTACTTAGTTATCGGTTTAATCATCCAAATTGAAAACTAATACCACTCACCGTTTTATTCAGGTTATTCATCGCAATAAATTTTTTGAAAGTAAACTTTTGTAAAGTCATTACAGCTTTTGATTAATACTGATTACAATTAAAGCATTAAAAATACTATAAGTGGTTTCATCTTTTATGGAAAACCGTTTTCGAATACAGATCAAACACAGTGTTATGACTGTCCTAGTAACAACCCTGTTGTTGGCTTGCTCGAGTACATCTGAGCTTGATAAAAATATTAGAAATATTAACTTACCTGCGACTTGGCAACAAAGTGAACAGAATTTGCAGGTTGAAAATAACTGGCTAGAACAGCTTGATAGTCCTCAAGTTCAACAATTAGTGAGAACAGCACTAGCATCAAATCACCAATTAAAAATTCAAGCGTATAATGTTGAAATTCAAAAGCAACAACTGATCATTTCTGGCAGTACACTTTGGCCATCGCTTGATTTGTCTTTGCGTTCGGGTCGAAATAAATACAATGACTCTGATACGTACACTAATTCAAGTTCAGTTAATTTGAATTTAACTTATGAACTTGATTTATGGGGGAAACTATCTTCAGCTGACCAACAAGCTAACTTAACGTTTATGGCTGAACAGTCGAATTTTGAGCAAAGTAAACAGCAATTAGTGGTTGATGTTGTCACTAAGTGGTTCGCGGTTGTTGAGGCAGAAAAGCTACTGTCACTTTATCAAGGTCGTGTAAAAAACTCCCAACAAAATTTAGACATTATTGAATCAGGCTATAACAGTGGCTTAAGTGAAGCACTTGATGTTTACCTAACACGTAATGAGCTAAACAATGAATTAACTCGTGTTTGGGAACAAAAAACAGTAAAAACTCAATTAATTAGACAGTTGGAACGTTTAGTTGGTGAGTATCCCACAGGAACATTGTTAGTTGATGCTGATTTACCGCTACTAACCTCTGATATTCCCTTAGGATTGCCATCGGAGCTTATTAGCAGAAAACCTCAGTTAAAGTCTAGTTGGTATTTATTACTTGCTAAAGATGCTGGCCTCGCTTATGCACACAAACAACGTTTTCCAAGCCTAACTTTAACAGCGTCGGTAGGAGACAGCGGCATTGATATAGATGACTTGCTATCAGGATCATCGTTAGCATGGTCATTGTTTGGAAATATTTCTGCACCACTATTTAATGCTGGTCGTTTGGCTGCTAATGAAGAGCAAGCACGGTTAGCGTTGAAACAAAACGAACAGCAATATCTTGAGCACTTATATAATGCATTTACTGAGGTTGAGAATGCGGTGACCCAAGAAAAAAGTTTAAAAAATAGCTATAAAAGTATGTTAGCTGCACAAGAAAATGCCAAAGTTGCCGCGACACTTTCTTTTGAACAATATCAAAGTGGTTTGGTTAATTATACTACGGTGCTTGATGCTCAATCACGATCGTTTGATGCACAAAGTACCTTGATAAAGCTTAAAAATCGCTTGATTGCCAATCGCATACAACTACATTTAGCACTCGGTGGCGACTTTACTGTGCCTGAGAAAACTGCCACAACTATTAATCCAAAGGCTGAATAATAATGTCTTCACAACCAAGTTTACATACAGAAATAACACAAAAACCAAGCACGCTAAAAAAATTGATCATCCTAGCTGTTATTATTGGCGTTACATTATCATTAGTCGCTTTGATTTATAGCAACCCGCCACAATCGAAAAGGGCTAAACCCTCAAAAGCGCCCCAGATGACAGTAGCAACAAAGATATTAGCGCCGCAACGTTATCAAGTTATGGTGGAAAGTTTTGGTACGGTAAAACCTCGTACACAAAGCATACTTTTTGCGCAGGTTGCTGGCCAAATTACTCAAGTCAGTGGTCAATTTCGTGACGGTGGTTTTTTTGAAAAAGGTGATGTTTTAGTACAACTTGATGATCGAGATTACCGGTCAGAAGTCAAAGTATCACAAGCAAATCTTTTATCTGCCAACCAAGTATTACTTGAAGAACAAGCAAGAGTTCAACAAGCAGAAGCTGACTGGCAGCGGTTGGGAAATGGTAAAGTAGCCGGTGTTTTAGTGTTACGTCAGCCGCAACTTGAGTCAGCAAAAGCAAAAGTACTTTCTGCACAAGCGCAATTAGATAAAGCTAAGCTATCGTTAGAACGCACCCAAATAGTGGCACCTTATGCGGGACGCATTTTGAAAAAACAAGTTGATATTGGTCAAGTTGTTACCAGTAACAGTCAACTTGCCACCATTTTTGCTGTTGATTATGTAGAAATTCGCTTACCGATTAATAATAAAGATCTTTCCTTGATTAACTTACCTGAAGTATATCGAGATATTGGTGAACAGGGTAATAAGGACGATGTAAAAATAAGCTCTGATTTAATTGGCCATCAATCATGGAATGGAAAAATAATTCGCACCGAAAGTGCTATCGATGAACAGTCGCAGCAGCTCTATGTTGTAGCACAAATTAATCGCCCCTATGATGCAACAACCTCTTTGGGATCACCGATAAAAATAGGTCAATATGTTACTGCCCAGATAACAGGAAAAGAACTAAGCAATGTTTTGGTTATTCCCAGCAATGTTATTTATCAGGGAAGCTATGTTTACACAGTCGAAAATGGCTTGTTAATTCGTAAAGAGGTTTTGCTAGGGTGGCAAAATGGTAAAGAGTCAATTGTTGAGTCAGGGCTCGTTGCCGGTGATGAACTTGTGCTAACTTCTTTAGGACAAGTGAGCTCTGGAACCCCCGTAGCCATTGAAGGAAATATTCCGAGTAAAGCAAGAAAAAATAACCCAGAAGCTCGTCAGAATAAGGCAAAACTAAAAGGCACTAAAAGATCAAAGGGTGAAGCACAATGATCGCCTGGTTTGCTAGAAATCACGTAGCAGCGAATCTGTTATTAATTACTATTTTAATTTTAGGTTTATTTAGTCTATCTGTACGGATACCTGTTGAGGTTTTCCCCTCATTTGCCTCTGATCGTATCAATGTGAATGTCTCGTTACGTGGTGCTACGCCAGAAGATGTTGAAAAAAGTATTTCTATTCGCATAGAAGAGGCGATACAAGACCTAGAAGGTATTAAGCAAATTGCTAGTCGTTCATCTGAAGGCTCTTCAGCGGTTAATATCGAAGTTGAAAGTGGCTACGATGCACGAGAAGTTTTGGCTGATATTAAAAGTCGTGTCGACTCTATCAATACTTTTCCATCAGATGCTGAAAAACCTGTAGTGTCGTTAGCGACTCGAAAAAGAGAAGTTATCTCGGTTAGTGTCGCCAGTATTTATGGTGAAAAAGAAACGCGCGAGTATGCAGAGAAAGTACGCGATGAGTTGTTAAAAATATCTGAAATTACTCAGGCAGAGCTTAGTGGTGTTCGTAACTACGAAGTTTCTATTGAAATACCTCAAGATAAATTACAACAATATAACTTAACTATCTCCCAAGTGTCAGCCGCGATAAATAATTCTAGTACCGATGTTTCTGCGGGCAATCTAAGAACCGAAGGAGGGGATGTTTTATTATTGTCAAAGGGGCAAGCTTATCGTAAAAATGAGTTTTCTGACATCGCGATAAAGACTCACACTGATGGTTCTATTTTACGTTTGTCTGATATTGCGTTGATCACCGATGCTTTTGAAGAAACACCGGTAAGAACCCGCTTTAACGGTAAGCAAGCCGCCTTTATCGACATCTATCGTATTGGTCCACAAAGTGCCATTGACGTTGCCGATGCAGTAAAAAACTATATTGATGAACAACAAGGAAATGTGCCGGTAGGTGTTGAGTTAAGTTATTGGGATGACGACTCTCAAATTGTAAAAAATCGTATTGCAACGTTAACAACAAGTGCGTTGCAAGGTGGTATTTTAGTCTTAGCACTACTGAGCTTATTTTTACGCCCGTCGATCGCCTTCTGGGTTTTTATTGGCATTCCTATTTCATTTATGGGGGCTTTTATAGCAATGCCTTTTTTTGGCATTACCCTTAATGTTATGAGCCTATTTGGCTTTATTTTAGTACTCGGTATTGTCGTGGATGACGCCATTGTCACCGGAGAAAATATTTATACCCATTTAAAAACAGCTAAGTCAGGGGAAGAGGCAGCCATAAGAGGTACTGAAGAAGTGGCTACACCAGTTACTTTTGGTGTATTAACCACTATTGCCGCTTTTTTACCTCTGGCATTTATTGAAGGTGCGCGAGGGGCATTGTTCGCACAAATTCCGGTTATTGTTATTCCTGTTTTATTGTTTTCTCTAATCGAGTCAAAGTTTGTTTTACCGTCACATTTAAAGCATTTAAAACTCCGTAGTCAAAAAACAAAAACATCTAAATTTAGCCAATTACAACAACGCTTTGCGGATGGCTTTGAAAACACAATTTTACGTTATTATCAGCCTTTATTAAAAAAAGCCATTAATTTTAAAACAGCGACATTTTTTGGTTTTGTTGGTGTTTTCTTAATTATCATTACCTTGGTCATGAGTGGCTGGACTAAATTTATCTTCTTTCCAAGAATACCCAGTGAGACGGTAAGAGCTTCATTAACCTTACCAGCAGGCTCACCATTTGAGGTAACGAATAAACATATCTTAAAAATGACAGAGAAAGCGGAAGAGTTACGTGAGAAATATATTGATGAGGCGACGAATGAAAGTATCATTATTAATATTTTGGCGACAACGGGTGGCAGAGGTGGCACAACCAATCAAGGCAGTGTTCGTTTTGAAATAACGCCGCCAGAGTCTAGAAGCTTATCAATTGGTTCAACACAGTTAGTTCGAGAATGGCGGGAGCTTATTGGGCCAATTCCTGGCGCTGAAAGTATGACCTTTAGAGCCGAAATAGGTCGGTCATCAGACCCTATTCAAGTACAGCTAAAAGCAAGCTCTTTGGACTCGCTTAAAGAAATTACCGATAAGGTAAAGATACGCTTAGCCACTTACCCCACTGTTTTTGACATAGAAGATAGTTTGTCTGACGGAAAAGAAGAGCTACAAATCGAATTAACTGAGCAAGGCAAAGCGCTAGGGTTAACCAGAGTAAGTATATCTAATGAAGTACGCCGCTCGTTCTTTGGCTCACAAGTTCAGCGTATTCAAAGGGGTAGAGACGATGTCCGGGTAATGGTTCGTTTACCTTTGAGTGAGCGTCGCACGACTGCTGATTTAGAAAATATTCTTATTGGAACTCCCAATGGTGGTTCAGTGCCTTTGGCGCATGTTGCTCGCTTAATTCCAGGGAAAAGTCCATCAACCATCTCTAGAATCGATCGTTATAGAACGGCAAATGTCAGCGCTGATGTCGATAAAGAAAACACCAATATGACAATATTACAGGCCGATTTAAAAACTTACTTGGATGAGCTTCTTTTACAATATCCTGGTGTCAGTCATTCGCTCGAAGGTGAAGCTAAAGAGCAACGTGAATCATTTGGATCGTTAGCTTGGGCATTAGTTTTTGTTTTCTTTATTATTTATGCTTTGCTGGCCATTCCATTTAAGTCTTATCTACAACCTATTATTGTAATGAGCGTTATTCCTTTTGGTATGATAGGTGCCGTTATAGGTCACTGGATCATGGGCATGGAATTAACGATTATGAGCTTATTGGGCATGCTGGCATTAATTGGTGTGGTGGTGAATGACTCCTTGGTATTAGTTGATTTTATCAATAAAAAACGAGCCGAAGGTATTAAGCTTATGGAAGCAGTACTTACCGCGGGCGCTTCACGTTTTCGTCCTGTGATGTTAACTAGCTTAACCACCTTTATTGGTTTAATGCCGTTACTTTTTGAGCAATCAACTCAAGCACAATTCCTTATTCCAATGGCTGTTTCTCTTGGTTTTGGTATATTGTTCGCGACATTTATTACCTTGATTTTAGTGCCGGTTAACTACTTGCTTGTTGAACAGATAAAGGCGTTTTTTGGTGTTAAGCCTACGGGGTATGTTCTAGAGCAAGTTTAGCTTTTACATTTATGGTATTTCAAGCAATAAAAAACCCAGTTAAAAACTGGGTTTTTTCATTTGAAATAAAACTAGAAATCTTCCAGCATAAATTCTAACGAGTCTTCATATGCTTTTAGCTCTTTTTCTAATTGGAATCTTTCTTTTATAAGTTCTATTTCACGCCATTTTCTTTTCTTATTAGTGCTTTCTGAGGACTTAGGTCTTTTACCAAACGAGCCCATTACTTGTTCAAGTTTATCCATAGAACACTCCTTTTTATTTAACAGCACCTTTTTAATAACACATTCAAGATGATAAGCAAATAATTAAAGCAATAAACTCCGATAATACTTGGTGATAAAGTAACTCTTTTTAGGCTTTATTTTAAACTAACCGTATGAAAAATAGCTATTAAAGTAACTCAGCAAGCTGTTTTTCTAATTTTATCTGGTCAAGGGTAAAATTTCTGATCCCTTCAGCAAGTTTTTCTGTGGCCATAGCATCTTCATTCATTGCCCAACGATAGCTACTTTCTGATAATTTTTCTTGAGCGGCTAATTTGGGTTGCTCACTAAATAATTTTTGCTCAAGCGGGTCATTACACTTTGATAGTTCGTCTAATAGGTTTGGACTTATCGTTAAACGATCACATCCGGCAAGTTGACGTATCTCATCTATGTTTCTAAAACTTGCTCCCATCACAACCGTTTTATAACCTTTACCTTTGTAATAGTTATAAATGCTAGTTACCGAGATCACACCAGGGTCTTCATCCGCTGCGTATTCACTTTTGCCGCTATCCTTTTTGTACCAATCTAAGATCCGGCCAACAAAAGGCGAGATTAAGTAAACCCCTGACTCGGCACAAGCTTGTGCTTGAGCAAAACTAAACAATAAAGTTAGGTTACAGTTAATACCAACCTTTTCTAGTTGCTCTGCCGCTTTAATACCTTCCCAAGTTGATGCCAGTTTAATAAGGATACGATCGTTATTAATACCTGCTTCTTTATACATCGCCATAAGCTTATGCGCTTTGGCAATTGAAGCTTGAGTATCAAAAGATAAACGTGAATCTACTTCTGTTGAAATACGACCTGGTACAGTTTTTAAAATTTCTAAGCCAATTAATACTGATAGTTTATCAGCGGCATCAATAACTTGTTGTTCTGTATTTGATGACTGTGCTTTTGCCCATGTTACCGCTTCGGTAAGTAAATGTTGATAACCTTTAAGTGATGCTGCTTTTAATAATAGCGATGGGTTTGTGGTTGCATCTTGTGGTTGAAAATTTGCGATTGCTTCAATATCGCCGGTGTCAGCAACTACTGTAGTCATTTTTTTTAATTGAGAAAGCTGGTTAGTCATGTCCTTTACCTTTTTACGAAAAACTTAAAATTGGAGAATTATTACAACATAAATGGCTGAAAAAGTGATAAACCTTTGATGTAATGCCTAATATGACTATATTTGTAACAAATTTTCAATATATAGCAAGTATGTTCGACATTTTTTTAACTATGACGGTAATTGGCTTATCATTTATCTTCATGTTTAGCGGATTTATTGTATTATATGGGTTATATATTTTGATATTGTATTAAACGGGACCGTTATGCTACTTGTTGTTTCTCCAGCTAAAAACTTAGACTTTGAGTCACCATTACCCACTAATAAATTTTCTCAACCTGAGCTTTTAGCGCACAGTAAAGATTTAATTGACCATTGCCAAAAATTAACACCTGCAGAGATATCAACCTTAATGGGCATTAGTGATAAACTTGCTGGGTTAAACGCTGCTCGATTTGGTGAATGGTCAATGCCTTTTACTGTTGATAATGCTCGCCCAGCGGTATTAGCGTTTAATGGTGATGTTTATACCGGATTAGACGCCAAAACATTTAATGAAGATGATTTTGATTTCGCACAAAAACACATGAGAATTTTGTCAGGATTATACGGTTTACTCAAACCTCTTGATTTAATGCAAGCCTACCGCTTAGAAATGGGTTCAAGGTTAGCGAATGATCGTGGCAGCAACTTGTATCAGTTTTGGGGAGACATTATTACTGACCATGTCAATGAAGCATTGGCCCAGCAGGGTGATAAAGTGTTAATTAACCTAGCCTCTAATGAATATTTTAAATCAGTAAATAAAAAAAAGCTTCAAGGTGAAATAATTACTCCAGCATTTAAAGATTGGAAAAATGGTCAATTTAAAATGATCAGTTTCTTTGCCAAAAAAGCACGAGGTTTAATGGCACGTTATATCATTGAACATCGCTTAACAGAGGTTGAACAACTTAAATCCTTTGATGTTGCTGGCTATCAATATAGTGAAGAAATGAGTCAAGGTAATGATTTTGTTTATACGCGTAAAGAAACGCAATAGTAGCGCTAATGCATAAGCCTGCTTTAGTTTATTTACTTAGTTATACTTAACCCACTAAGCTTTAAGTGGTAAATACATAGCAAGAGAACACAAAAAAGGAAAAGGAATGCTTACATTACTCGCTAAACTGTTCAATGCACTGAACTCAGAAAGCTCTACTCGGCAAATATCATTGGCCATAGCGTTAGGTTTTATCGTTGGACTATCGCCACTGCTTACCTTGCATAATATTGCTTTTATATTCGTGGTTTTATTTTTAAGAGTCAATATCGGCGGTTTTATAGTCGCTTGGGGATTTTTTAAAGGGTTAAGTTATTTGTTGTCATCATTGATCGTTACTGTTGGTGAGTCATTACTAACAGCAAAGTCATTACACCCTTTATTTGATGCTTTATATCAGTCTTCGTTATTTAAACTAGGCCATCTTCACCATACTTATACGTTGGGTGCTTTGGTACTTGGCTGTTTATTAGCGGTGCCGTTATATTATCTAAGTAATTTTTTAATTGAAAAGTATCGACTACATATTAAAGCCTTCTTTGAGAAGTTCCGTATTGTTAAGGCATTAAAAGCATCAAAGTTCTACCGTATTTATAGCCACGTTTCTGGCCAAGGAGAGTTGTAATGAGTCGTTTTATTCGTTGGAAAGGGCTAGTCGGTTTTTTTGTGGTCATGGGATTAATGGTCGCTTTTATTTATTTATTTGCAGACGCTTTAGTTAAGAAAGGTATAGAAAAATCAGGCGAATGGTATCTAGGTGCTGAGGTTAACGTTAGTGAAGTTGAAATTAACTATTTACCCTTAACACTGAGTATTGAAGGTTTCCAAGCAACCGACCCTGAAAAACCTAGCCATAATTTGGTGAGTTTTTCACAAGCCTCAGCCGGTGTTGATGTTTGGCAATATTTATTTGGTAAGTTATATATTAGCGAGTTAAACGTTGCTGAGTTAAGAATCGATCAGCCTAGGCAGTCTGTAGGTGAAGTCTATAGGCTTGGTGATGATACTGAAAATGGCAGTGACGGTGTAGGTGATTCAATGTTACCTAAACTTGATGTTAGCCTACCTAAAGCTGAAGATTTACTCAATAATAGTGATTTGCTAACGGTCAAACGTGGCAAAGCTTTAGAGCAAAGTTATCAAATCGAAAAGAAAAAGCTGCAAGCTGCTTATGAAACACTTCCGACTAAAGACGCGTTAGCAGACTATAAAAAGCAAGTAGAGCAACTCGCTAATATTAAGATAGAAAGTTTAGCCGATCTTGAAAAGCTTAATAAAGATTTTACTGCGCTAAAAACGAAGTTCGAAGCTGATCAAGTGGTCATGAACAAAGCAAAGCAGCAAGTTAGCGCTTCAAAAACATTATTAAGCGAACAGACTAAAGCTTTAAAAGATGCGCCAAGCGCGGATTGGAAAAACATTGAGAGCAAGTACCAACTTGACAGTGTCGATGGTGCTGATTTTGCTCACTTGTTGTTTGGTGAGCAAGCAAGAGAATACTTTGGTTATGCTGATACTGTTTATCGAAATATAGCACCGCTAATTAAATCTTCAAAAGTCGACAAAGAAGCACCAGTAGCAAGTGATCAAGGTCGTTATGTGCAGTTTAATGATGAAACACCTTTGCCCGACGTACTTATCGAACAAGCAAATTTTTCTTTAATATTGCCACAAGGTGAATTTGCAATTAGCGGCAAAGAATTGACACATCAGCACTGGGTACGAGGTAATAACAGTGTTATTAACGTTAAAAGTGACAATGTACAGGGCTCGGGGAAATTAACCTTAGGGTTAGCTTTCTCACTAGATAAGCAAGATGTTTTAACAGGTAAGGGGCAGTGGCAACTTGCCGATGTCACCTTAAAAGATGTTTCACTACAAAAATCAAGTGCTTTTACTTTAGATCTTAACAGTGGTTTATTATCAGGTAAGGGGGCTTTTTCATTCATTGATGACCAAATTGACAGTGAAAATAAACTTAACCTAGCTAATACTCAATATAGTGGTGCTGGCACTTCGAAGTTAAGTACACTCTTTATTGACACAGTTCAGTCTCTTAAGTCGTTGGCGTTAACCATAGCTGCAAAAGGTAAAATAACGGCACCAACGTTATCTATCTCATCACCACTTGATAACCAATTAAAAGATTCAATGGTGCAGCAGGTATCAACTAAATTAACAAGCTTCAAATCTGACATTAAAGCAGGGTTAAACACTAAGCTTACTCAAGCTTTAGGGGGAAGTAATAAGGAAGCCGAGTCTCTAATGGATGTTGAAGCACTCATTGGAGATAGCGATAAAGCATTAGATGAGCTGATTAACTCAGATATCGTCGCAGCGAAAAAGAAAGAGTTTGAAGATAAACAAAAAGATAAGCTCAAAGACAAAGCAAAAGAAAAGCTAGGGAAACTATTTGGTTAGGCTTGCTTAGCTTACTCATCATTAAATGACAAATTTACGCTCAGCTATCGTAGTTGCCAAGGGGAGCTGAGCGGCCAAGCTAAACTCGTTTAATAAAGTCGTTTTAGTTTTTTCTGTAAAAAAAGCCTCAGCTTATTGTTAAGTTGAGGCTTTTTGTTGTTAATTAGCATGTTGTTTTTACTAAGCTTTAATACCTAAACTGCTAAGGCCACCACTTTTCTTGCCCTTACTATTGTAGGTCATTGATGAGCGGTTATGATTCTCAAGCAAGGAGTTTTTCATGCGTTCAGCGGCAAGTGAAGATTGCTGTATGATTTGACCGTTAACCTGATTTTTGTCTTTACAACGCAGTAAAATAGCTTCAATTTCAGCAATCTCTTGCTGATGAATACCTGATTTAACTTCGTTTTTCAAAATAATATTTTGAGCGTTTTGTTCATCAAGTTGCTGTATGGCTTTTAGCAAAGCCTCTTTTTGCTCGGTAACGGCAGTTAATGCTTGTGGGCTTTGTTTTTGTAAGACTTCTTTTTCAACGCTGAGCAGCTCTTCAAGCTGCTGTAGGTTATGTAACTGTTGAGCAATTAATTGCTCTGCTGCTAACGCTGTCATCAGGTGTAACTCCTGTGATTAGGTTAACAGTAAACTGTTAGCCTAGTTTAAATTCGAAATTTGCTATACTGGCAGCAAGCTTTTCAGGATCAACTTTATACTCACCATTTGCAATGGCTTTTTTGAGTTGATCGATTTTTTTCTGATCAACGGCTGGTGCGTCATTCGCTTTCTTTTGTAACTCATTTAACTGTTGAGCTTGTGGTGTTAAAGAGACTGAATCTTTACCTACAGATCTTCCTTGTTCACTACTTGCTGCATTTTGTGTGGCTTGCTGTTTGACTTGTACTTGTTGATCAAGCTTTTGCTTTACCTGACTGTTGTTTGACAAGTTATTGATATTTATAGCCATAATACTATCCTATAGATAACGGGTTGATATTCACTATCTTGTTATCGGCAAGCAGCCTAATAACTTAACCATTATTATAAATTAATTATCACTTCGTTGATAGCCGATACTCGCCCTGTTACCGTTCTACCACTGCCTTCATTTTCAACCGCTATTTGCTCGCCAAGCCCGCCGTCTTCAAGGGCTATGCCGGAGGTTTTTATTGTCAAGGTATTCGATTGCGCAATAAGCGTGACATGGCTGCCTTTGCAAACAAAACAAATATTTTTTTTAGTTAGAATGACACCCGCCCTCAACTTTCTTTTAGCTCGGGTACCAATAACGATTCTGGTATCATCTAAGCTCTCCCCACGAATTCTATATTTATCGCGATATTCAATGGTGACATTTGAACTATCAACTCTACTGCCCTTACTAATGATACTTTTTGCAACAACTACCGGTATGACCACTTGAATTTTTGCAGGAATATAAAGATACCAAGACGATGGGTCGTCGCAATTTATTTTAACATTTACGTTTCTACCATTATGATTTTCAGGTATATTTGCGATTAAAGGTGTTAAACAAGGTTGAATAATAATTCTGGGATCTAAAGTAGAGACTGAAACGTTTATCTTTCCTTGCTTTGGCAATGGCGTGTTATTTTTTATAAATTGGGTAACAAAATCTTGAAGTTGCTGTCTGTCCATCGTTTGGGCAAAGGCTAGATTTGAAAAAAGCGCTGAGATTAGCGAAAGAATGATAAATATCTTGAATATGCTCATAAATTTGTCAACTATTTGCTAGGGAAATTAAAATACTCGTCTATGCTTAATTTATGTATAGTTTAACAATAATTAAAAACAGACGAATACGCACTAAACGTCAAAAAATTGAACGTTCAATATGTATCTGTAAGCACAATCAAGAAGTGTGCCTTTTTGTGAATTAAGTAAAATGAGGTTTGTATGGCAGGAATTTTAGACTCAGTAAATCAACGCACTCAGTTGGTTGGACAGAATAGGCTTGAATTATTACTTTTTCGTTTAATCGGACCACAACGTTTTGGTATTAATGTTTTTAAAGTACGTGAAGTTATGCCTTGTCCGCGCTTAACCTTACTGCCAGGACAAGACCCTTTTATTAAAGGTGTTGCCCATATTCGTGGCCAAACCATTTCAGTGATCGATTTGAGCAAATCGACAGGTGGCCCAGAAATAGTGCCAGATGAAAATTCCTTTGTCATTATTGCAGAATATAATCGCAGTGTGCAGGGCTTTTTAGTTGGCGGTGTTGAGAGAATCGTCACGTTAAGCTGGAAAGATATCATGCCCCCTCCAGAAGGTGCTGGCAAATCAAGCTATTTAACGGCGGTTACAGAAATAGACAAAAAAATGGTCTCTATTTTAGATGTAGAGAAAATTTTAAATGAAATTAGTCCTATTTCAACAGAACTCAGTGAAGATGTTGTTGATGCGAGTGTCGGAGTGAGTCTTGGCGAACGGGTCATTATGATCGCGGATGATTCAACCGTAGCTAGAAATCAGGTGAGAAGAGCTTTAGAACCCTTAGGCTTAACAATGTTGTTAGCTAAAAATGGCCAAGACGCTTTAGATCAATTGCTGGCTATAGAAGCCGAGTGTCATACATCAATTACTGAAAAAGTCGCTTTACTTATTTCTGATATAGAAATGCCTGAAATGGACGGTTACACCTTAACCGCTGAGATTAAAAATAATGATCGATTGAAAGCCATGCCGGTTATTTTACATACTTCGCTAAGTGGTGTTTTTAATAATGCCATGGTTGCTAAAGTTGGTGCAGAAGATTTTATTCCAAAGTTTCATCCTGATGAGTTAGCCACAGCAGTAAAAAAATGGTTAAAGAAAGATGAACTAGCAAATAATGCTAATTAACCCATTATTTTTAGCGTATTCTATCGTTAATAAATGATAATAATAATTTAAGGCGGAATATCGAAGTGTCAATCCGACAGCTTGATGATAGCAGTTATCATCAGTTTAGAGTCTTCCTAGAGAAACAATGTGGCATCGTCTTAGGTGAAAATAAACAATACCTAGTAAAAAGCCGTTTAGCCCCTTTAATGGCTAAATTTGATGTTACCACATTAGGTGATTTAGTCACTCGTACTCTCAGTCCAATTGAAAGGCAGTTACGCGCCGCAGTTATCGATGCCATGACGACCAACGAAACCTTGTGGTTTCGCGATGAGTACCCCTTTGAACTATTGAAAAAACGCTTACTTCCTGAGTTTAAAAATCAAAGAACGCCTTTAAAAATTTGGTCAGCGGCAAGTTCTTCAGGTCAAGAACCTTATTCTATTGCGATGGCAGTTCAAGAATTTAAGCAAAGTAATCCTGCTGCGTTTTCGGGGGGTGTTCAAATTATTGGCACTGATATCTCCAATACTATGCTTGAGCATTGTAAGTATGGCCATTATGACAATTTAGCTTTGTCACGAGGTTTATCAGCCGAACGCAAAAGAATGTTTTTTGAAAATGGCGATAAAGGTATGTCAAAAGTCAAAGACTCGGTTAAGAAAATGGTTAGCTTTAGGCAACTAAATCTCCTAAATAGTTATAGTTTAATGGGTAAGTTTGATATTGTATTTTGTCGTAACGTATTGATTTACTTCGCACCAGAAATTAAAAAGCAAATAATATCTCAAATTGAAGGCGTGCTAAATCCTAACGGCTATCTCTTTCTTGGCGCCTCGGAATCCTTAACGGGTTTAAACCAAAACTTTGATATGGTTCGCTGTAATCCTGGTATCATTTATCAAAAAAAGACTTAATATCCCCCCACTAAACTCCCCGTTGGCATAGAAATTGTATAGTTATCTTCATTGATTTGGAGGTAACACTATGGCTATCACTTTTGAAAAAGCACTTGGCATTCACCCACAAACACTTGCTGTTCGTTCTAAACGTGCAGAAGTTATTGCTAGTAATATTGCTAATGCAGATACACCTGGCTATAAAGCCAAGGGCATGGACTTTAAGTCTGCCTTAGCGCAAGCCTCTCAAAAGCAACAATCAGGTATGTCACGAACCCACGAAAAGCATTTTGATGTTCGCATTGCAACCAATAATGGGGTGCAATTTAGAACACCAGATCAACCAGATACTGGCGATGGTAATACCGTAGATGCACAAGTGGAACGAAACTTGTATCTAGAAAACTCAATGCAGTATCAAGCCAGCATTCAATTTCTTACTGGCAGGATTAAAGGCTTGAAAAAAGCCATCACCGGAGCAGGGCAATAATTATGAGCCTATTTAACGTATTTACTATATCTGGCACGGGTATGAGCGCTCAATCTGTTCGCTTAAATACCACCGCAAGTAACATTGCTAATGCTGATAGTGTTAGCAGTAGTGTTGATGCAACCTATCGAGCACGGCATCCGGTTTTTGCCGCAGAGATGCAAAAAGCTGCCGCAGGACAAGATGACTCAGGCGTAGGTGTCAAAGTTTTAGGCATTGTGGAAAGCGATCAGCCTTTAAACATTCAGCACTCTCCGGGACACCCAATGGCAGATAAAGATGGTTTCATTTATAAACCCAATGTAAACGTGATTGAAGAAATGACCAATATGATTTCAGCATCACGCTCATATCAAACAAATGTTCAATTGGCTGAATCAGCAAAAAATATGCTGAATAAAACCTTACAGCTTGGCAAGTAACAATTAAAGGTGGGATAAAATATGGAAACAGTAAGCGGAAGTAAACCTTTAGATGGCATGCGCTGGCAAAAGGAAGATGTTACTAAGACGGATAATGGCAATGGTATGTTAACGCAAGAAGATTTCTTTGCGTTACTGACCAAAGAGCTTTCTCATCAAGATCCGACTAAGCCCGTTGAAAATAATGAAATGATTTCGCAAATGACCGCGTTTTCAACGACTGACGGTGTGGCAACGCTAAATGAACAATTTACATCATTTGCTGCATCCATGTCATCGAGTCAAGCATTACAAGCCTCCTCGTTAGTGGGTCGTAGCGTTCTAGTTGATGATAATGTTTTTGGTATGGCTGAAGGTGAAGCCGTTAAAGGCAAAATGATCACTGATAAAGCGGCAAGTAATGTGAATATTTATGTTGAAAACACCGCTGGAGAACTTATTCAAACAGTTCCTGTTGGCAGTGTGGCTGCAGGTGAGTTTACCTTTAATTGGGACGGCAAGATGACAAATGGCGAGCCCGCTCCACAAGGTGCTTATCGTTTTAGAATTGCAGGATTAGTGGAAGGTGAAGCATCAGAATTACAAGCGATGACCTATCGTAAAGTTGATAGTGTGACGTTAGCCGGTGCAGGTGGAAATATTTTATTAAATCTTAATGGTGGCAGTTCCATGGCACTAGCAGATGTGGTGGAAGTATCAGAAGGTTAAATTAATAGTTCTTCGAACTAAATAAATTTAAGCCACTGTTATTTCAATGAAGAGTGAATACTCGAAAATTAGAAATAATTAAGATAAACAGTTTTTTATATGAGGTGCAATTATGTCATTTAATATAGCGTTGAGCGGATTAAACGCTGCTCAAAAAGATTTGGATGTTACATCAAATAACATCGCTAACGTTAATACCACCGGCTTTAAAGAGTCGCGTGCGGAATTTGTTGATGTGTATGCAGCATCATTACTTGCTTCTGGTAAAACAAAAGTGGGTGACGGTGTTTTGACGGCAGATGTCGCTCAGCAGTTTCAGCAAGGTAGTATTCAGTTTACTAATAACGCGTTAGATTTAGCCGTTACGGGTAATGGTTTTTATGCAACAGTACCTGAACTTGACTCCTTAGAAACGTCATATACCCGAGCAGGTCAGTTTAAATTAAACGATAGTAACTTTGTTGTTAACTCTGCGGGTGAGCATTTATTAGGTTTCCCCGTTAACCCTGACGGCACCTCTGCGTCGGTAAGTTTAAGTACGGCAGAGCCTATTCGTATTCCTACGGCCTCTGGTGCTCCTCAAAAAACCAGTGAAGTAGATGTACGAATGAACTTACCTGCGGGTGATTCTTTCATTAGTAGTGCGCCAGGTAACTTTGATCCCGATGATCCTTTGACTTTTAACCATTCAACTTCAGTGACTATTTTTGATTCATTAGGTGATAGTCATATAATGACTTATTACTTTATTAAAGATAATCCTTCGTCTGATGCTAACGAGTGGATGATGTTTGCTGGCGTTGATGGCATACCGGTAGATTTAGCTGATCCAGGTGGACAGACAGATCCAGATCCAACGGCAGCTCCAGGAACGCCAATAACAAATCCACAAGGTGGCGGTAGTTCAGGTCCGTTATCAGCAAGTGGCGGTGTTACTGGCATGCGTATGTACTTTGATTCTTCAGGTGATTTTGTTGCACAATTACCTATGCCAGGTGACGGTGGTGCTATTACCGTGGCACTTGGAGCGACAATATTAGCCAATGGTGCTGATCCAACTCAAACCGTGAAAATTAATTTTAATCTAGACCCTCTTGGCCCTAATCCAAATGAACCTACGCAGTTTGCTTCAAACTTTGAAGTGACTTCGCTTGAGCAAGATGGCTTAGCGGTTGGTCGATTAACCGGTATAGATATTGGTAGTGATGGTTTAATTCGAGCGACTTACAGTAATGGTACCTCAGAACCATTATCACGCATTGCTTTAGTAAACTTTGCCAATGAACAGGGCTTAACGCAAATTGGTAATACTTCATGGAAAGAAAGTATTAGTTCCGGTGAAGCATTGGCTGGTGAGGCGGGTTCAGGTACTTTTGGTACTATTAATTCATCGGCATTAGAGCAATCAAACGTTAACTTAACCACAGAATTAATCGACTTAATTTCAGCACAACGAAATTTTCAGGCTAACTCTCGTGCACTAGAAGTTGATAACCAGCTAAACCAAACTATTCTACAGATTCGATAAATAAATCTTTAAAATAATCTAGTCTATGATAAATAAAAGAGATAAAACGTAAAATGTTTTATCTCTTTTTATGTTCAGGATGAACGGTATAGATGTAGAGCGAAACATAGCTATTCTTAGGCATCCATTTCTTCATCGCATTAATACTTCTTTATGTGTCAATGCCCGAGCAGCGGATGGTCTTTATCAAACCACCTTTCTTTCAAAACCTCAGTCGGTTCCTTTTCGTTGACGATAAAACGATTATTTTTCCATCTTCCTTTTCCTGTTCTATTTCTTCTGGCACTGTTATTGCATTTCTCATTGTAAGATACAATTTTAGAGATCTGTTATGGACAAAATGCTTTATATCGCAATGAGCGGTGCGAAACAAAATATGCATTCGCTTGCCGTTAATGCTAACAACCTTGCTAACGCTAAGACTACGGGTTTTAAAGCCGATTTAGCACAGGCGCGTTCAATGCAAGCTTTTGGCGAAGGCCTGCCTTCTCGTGTGTTTGCCATGACAGAAAATGCCAGCCAAAACTTTGACAGTGGTTCTTTGATGCAAACTTCTCGAGATTTAGATCTTGCCATTCAAGGGCCGGGTTGGTTTGCTGTTCAAGCTGAAAATGGTACTGAAGGTTATACACGTGATGGCCAATTTAGACTCAACGAAGAAGGTGCTTTAGAAACCTCTAAAGGCGAGCTTGTCTTAGGAGATACTGGCCCGATATTTATACCTCTACCAGTCAATAATATTCATATCAGTAAAGATGGCACCATCATGGTTCAGCCTGAAGGAGCACCTAGTTCTCTTCAAGAAGAAGTGGGTCGTCTAAAAATGGTTAACCCGAGGGTGCAAGAGTTAGCAAAAGGTGCTGATGGCTTGTTTCGTCGAAAAGATGGACTAAATGAGAATGCTGACGTCAATGTCAAAGTCGAAAATGGCATGCTTGAAGCAAGTAACGTAAACCCTATTGGGGAGATGACTGCGATGATTTCTTTGCAACGTCAGTTTGAAATGCAATTAAAACTCATGAAAACAGCCGAAGAAGTTGATGCAAGTTCAGCATCTTTATTACGTGCTTTCTAATTTAAATAAATAATTTTTGAGGTGATTTATGAACCCAGCATTATGGATAAGTAAAACAGGGTTAGATGCGCAAACAAAAGATATTGCGGTAATTTCTAATAATTTAGCTAACGCCAGTACCATAGGTTTTAAGAAAAGTCGTGCCGTATTTGAAGATTTACTCTATCAAACGATTAATCAGCCAGGTGGTCGCTCTGCACAAGATACAGAGATGCCTTCAGGCTTAATGCTTGGCGCGGGTACAAAAGTGGTGGCTACGCAAAAAATTCATACCCAAGGTGATATGCAAACTACCGATAACGCTTTAGATCTAATGATCCAAGGTGAAGGTTTTTTTGAAGTGCAACTCCCTGACGGTACATCGTCATATTCAAGAAATGGTCAATTTACCATGGATGAAGAGGGCAATATGGTTACACCGGGCGCGGGTTATTTAATTCAACCACAAATAACTATTCCGCCTGATGCATTGAGTATTATTGTTTCTCAAGATGGTGAAGTCTCTGTAACTCTTCAGGGGCAACCTGATCCTGCTGTTATCGGTCAAATTAATACAGTTAACTTTGTTAACCCGACCGGTTTGCAGCCAATAGGGCAAAATTTATACATTCAAACAGCGGTTAGTGGTGCTCCACAAGAAGGGGTTCCAGGTTTAGAAGGTTTTGGGATGATAGTGCAAGGCGCGCTAGAAACCTCGAATGTAAATACCACCGAAGAACTTGTTAACTTGATTGAAAGTCAACGGGTATATGAAATGAACTCAAAAGTAATTTCAGCAGTTGATGAAATGCTTAGTTATATTAATCAGCAGTTATAGCGTTAAGGAATCTCTTATGAAAATTCACTTAGTCTTAGTTATCTTTTTTTTATCAATAACGGGTTGTGCCAGTGTTGAACAGGCAAAAACGTTACCTGACGATCCTGACTTTGCGCCGATTTTACCCGAAATGGAAGAAGCCTCTATTATCCCGACGGGTTCACTGTTTAGAGCTAACTACGTTAATAATATTTATTCTGACTCAAAAGCTCATCGTGTTGGTGACATTATTTCAGTGACGTTAAGTGAAAGTACACAAGCACAGAAAAATGCTAAAACAGAGTTGAGTAAAGAAAATAGTGCCAGTCTAGATCCTATTATTGGTTTAGGCGGCGCTGCAGTAAACTTTAAAAATAATGCCATTCAATTTGGCTATAACCAAGGCTCTGACTTTAGTGGTGATTCAAAGTCTAACCAAGGTAATAGCTTAAACGGTCATATTTCTGTACATGTTTTGCGTGTTTTGCCCAATGGCAATTTGATGATCCGTGGTGAAAAATGGATGACTTTAAATAACGGTGACGAATTTATTCGCTTAACCGGTGTTATTCGCGCACAAGATATTAGCTCTAGTAACACCATTGTTTCTGGTAAAATCGCCAATGCGCGCATTGAATATGCAGGTACTGGGACTTTTGCTGATGTACAAGAACAAGGTTGGTTATCGAGTTTCTTTACTAGCTCTTGGTGGCCCCTGTAGGGTTAATTGAACATAAACTTTCAATAGGTATTATTATGAACACTTTTTTCACAAGTATGAAAGTTACTGTCTTGGTGCTAACATTTTTGTTTAGTTCGATGAGCTCTGCACAGCGAATTAAAGATTTAGCCGATGTTGCTGGTGTCCGAAGTAATCAATTGATAGGTTATGGTTTAGTGGTGGGTTTACCTGGCACAGGCGAACAAAGTCCATTTACCGAACAAAGTTTTAAAACCATGCTAAGTAATTTTGGTATTACTATGCCGGCTAATTTAAAACCAAAAATTAAAAATGTTGCTGCGGTTGCTGTTCATGCTGAGTTACCCGCATTTACTAAACCCGGCCAAAGAATTGATATTACAGTTTCTTCAATGGGCAGTGCGCAAAGCTTACGTGGTGGAACATTAATACAAACTATTCTCATGGGTATTGATGGCAATGCTTATGCCGTTGCTCAAGGCAGTTTAGTCGTTAGCGGTTTAGGTGCTGAAGGTTTAGATGGCTCAAAAGTTATTGTTAATACCCCAACCGTAGGCCGTATTGCTAATGGTGCTATGGTTGAACGTGAAGTTATTTCACCATTTACTTCTGGCGATTATATTACCTTTAATCTTAGAGATTCTGATTTCAGTAGTGCGAGAAGTTTAGAGCGAGTCATTAATAGCGAGTTTGCTAACATTAACGATCCCGCCACTTTTATTGCTCGCGCTATTGATGCAACTTCTATTCAAGTCAATGCACCAAGAGATGCGAGCCAACGAGTCAGTTTTTTGGCTGCCTTAGAAAACTTAGAATTCGAACCTTCACGTCCGGCGGCGAAAGTTATTGTTAACTCCCGTACTGGTACCATCGTGATCGGCTCTGATGTGCGCTTATTGCCTGCCGCCATTACTCATGGTGGTATTACGGTAACGATTAATGAAACACGAGATGTCTCTCAGCCTAATGCTTTTGCTGATGGTAATACGGCGGTGACGAATCAATCTATTGTTAACGTTAATAAAGATGATAACCGGATGTTTGTTTTTGATCCGGGGGTAAGCTTAGACACACTCGTTCGAGCGATTAATGAAATTGGTGCCGGCCCTGGTGATGTTATGGCTATTCTTGAAGCGCTATCACAAGCGGGTGCATTACGAGGAGAATTGATCATTATTTAATGATCAATAAAGCTTATGATTACACCGAATCAATCATCATTAACTTCATTGGCACCGCAGGCATCTGTGACCGCTAATTCTCAGAATTTTTTAGACATCAATGGCTTGAATTCTATTCGCCAACAGTCTAAAGAAACTGATAAAGGCTCAAAAGATGCGGCTTTACAAACAGCGGCCAAGCAGTTTGAAGCGATTTTTATGCAAATGCTGATGAAAAGTATGCGTAAAGCACAAGACGTTTTAGAGTCAGATAGTCCCTTTAATTCAGAAAGTACAAAATTTTATCGTGATATGCATGACCAACAAATGTCATTAGAATTATCAAATAACGGCTCTTTAGGTTTATCGGACTTAATCGTTCGCCAGCTAGGTGGTGACACTGAAAGTTTTACCCCGCAGTCATTTTTACAAAGTGATAATCGCTTCAGTAAAAGTAACGGCTTACTCAGTGAAGATAATAATAAAGGCAAGTCAATTGTCGACACAGGGATCCTTATTTCGGCAGAGGATCGTCAAACTAATGACTCGGGTGATCGTTCAACTAATAATAGACAAGCATTATTTGATATGCCACAACGAGCGCCTTCTTCGTCTAATACGGTAAATTCGTTAGATAACAAACCGTCTGTTTATGAAATGCTTGCCATGCAAGAGCCTCAGTATCAGCAACCTAAAGACTTTGTTATGGCATTAACTGAAGATGCTAAACGTGTTGAAGAAAAGTTAAATATTCCCTTTGAAGTTGTTATAGCTCAAGCCGCATTAGAAACTGGCTGGGGACAAAAAATCATCAAAACAGAAAGTGGTCAAAGCTCTAATAACTTGTTTAACATTAAAGCCGATAAACGCTGGGATGGCGACAAAATTAATAAGGAAACCCTTGAATTTGAGCAAGGTGCTATGGTTAAAAAACGTGAACCCTTTCGCGTTTATGAAACCATTAGTGACAGCGTTAATGATTACATGCAGTTTCTCTCAAACAGCGAACGCTATAAAAATGCATTAGACAAAGCTGGCGATGTGGAACACTTCCTGCATAACCTACAGAGTGCTGGTTATGCGACGGATCCCAAATACGCAGAAAAAATTAAGGGAACACTACGAACCGTAACCAGTTTACTAAATAAGTAAATAAGCGCTCAGCATATAAATGCATTGAGTTTTGGTTAGGTTAGGAGTGAAGTCATGTCGGTTAACTTATATAACACAGGTGTTAGTGGTTTACTTGCCGCACAGCAGCAGCTGGCGACAACGGGTCATAATATTGCCAATGTTAATACAGAAGGTTATAGCCGACAACGCGCAGAACAAAATTCATCGGTGGGTTTATTCAGTGGTGGCAACTATGTTGGCTCTGGTACCTATGTTAACGATATCACTCGCCTATACGAACAATTCTCCCATAAAGAACAATTACTCAATCAAAGTAAACTCGGTAATGCTGACTTATTACAAGGGCGTTTAACACAACTAGACCAAGTAATGAGTACCTCAGGTAACGCCGTAGTAGGTTCACTTGACAGTTTTTACCAATCACTCAATGGCGTTGCTGACAATCCTAATGATTTAGGTTTACGCAGTATTGTGCTTAATCAAGCGAATATTTTAAGCAAAGACTTTAATGAGCTGACTAATAATTTTGACAATATGACCAAAGCGGTCAACGGTGAAATTGAACAAATTGCTACTAAGATTTCTGAAATATCAAATGAATTAGCAAAAATTAATGAAACCATTATGCAAACTCAAGGATTAAATCAAACTGGGCAACCTAATGATTTACTTGATAAACGAGACCAACTAATTGGTGAGCTAAGTAAGTTTACCAAAGTGACTACCGTAGAAGATGCTAACGGTGTACTCACTGTAATGATAGGACAAGGTACGACATTGGTTGCCGGTATTACGCCAATGACAGTACAAGTTAAGGCTGGCGATCCCGATCCAAATAAAACCCAGCTAAGTTTAGTCAGTGGCAATAGTCGTGTGGCATTAAATGGCTCTACGTTAGGTGGCTCTTTAGCGGCAAATTTTGAATTTAGAGACCAGCATTTAAATCAAACGCGTAAAGAAATTGATCGCTTAGCTATGTCTATATCGTCAATATTAAACGACAGTCAAGCCAGTGGTTTAGATCTAAATGGTGTTCAAGGGGCAAGTTTTTTCACCGATATTAATGCGACACAATTACAACAAGGTCGTGTGCTAGCTCCTTCATCAAACACAGGTACCACACAACCTCAAGTGGTTATCAACGACGTTTCTTTATTATCTACTGATGACTTTGAAGTGCGTTTCGATGGTACTGATTTTACGTTATATAATTTGACTACCGGTGGAAGCGAAAACCTAGGGATGCCTGGTACAGGTACTCCTGCAGGAACGCATACTGCCACTACACCCAATTACGGTTTCTCATTTATTGAAACAGCGGGTGGAACGCTTCAGGCAGGTGACAAGTTTACTATTGTACCGACCAAAAACAGCGCAGCATTAATGCAAGCGACATTAACTGACGCTAATGCCATCGCAGCAAGTACAGCGATTGCGGTGACACCGTCGAGTAACAATATTAGCAATGGTAAAATAGAAATTACTAATGTGACTAACCCTGTTGCGGCGAGTGCATATGATATCACTGTTGATGTATATGAAACACCACCACCACCACTGCCAGCACCCCAAATACCTACCGGAATATTTGAGTATCGAGTCTATAACACATCAACGCCACCACCTGGAACGCCGGCCATAGCATCAGGCAGTTATGCAACAGGGGCGAGTGCTATTATTGATATTCCTGCCGGCTCACCTGATTTTCAAATTGAAATTAAAGGTGATCTTGCTGGTTCAGGCGCTAATGCACGTGAAACCTTTACCTTAGGTAATGCTTTTGGTGTTGGTAATGGTAATCATGCGGTTGCTATGGCAAAGACCCAAGAAATAGGTGTGGTCAATGCGGGAAAACAAACCTTTAGCGAAAGCTTAGCCGTTTCAACCTCAATAGTAGGTTCAAAAGCGAGTAATGCTGATTTATCAGCAGATACCGCACAGGCCTTATTTACTCAAGCTTATAACCGTAATCAAGCGACATCAGGTGTAAATCTTGATGAAGAAGCTGCGAATCTTTTGAGATATCAACAAGCTTATCAAGCGGCATCACAAATAATCTCTACAGCAAATACTATTTTTGACACCATTTTATCGGCAGTTAGGTAAGGAATTTTTATGCGCGTTTCTACAGCTCAGTTTTACTTACAAAGTTCACAGCAAATGAGCCAAAAAAGCTCTGATGTTAATGATCAAATGGCTTACTTATCAAGTGGTAAACGAGTGTTAACCGCAAAAGACGATGCTATTTCTTATAGTACCTTAGCTGGCTATAACAATGACTTAGCCAACATAGAAAAATATAAACGCAATATTACTATGGCTGAAAGTCATAATAATATTCAAGAAATTGTTTTTGCTGGTGTAGAGGATATATTAAATAACATCAAAGATCAGATGTTACAAGCAAACAATGGCGCAATGACTGATGTGGATATACAAGCCATAGCCAAACAAACTAGAAATAGTTTTGAGCAAATACTTGAACTTGCCAATAGTCAAAATGCAAACGGCGATTATATATTTTCTGGTTTTAAAACTGATCAACAACCCTTTAGTCAACATGTTGACGGTAGTGTTTCTTATAGTGGTGACTCTGGTGTAAGGGAGTTACAAATAGCTAAAAATATAAAAATACCCACCAATCAAACTGGCGATGCTACTTTTTTAAAGGTAGATAACCCCATTGGTGATTTTACCGCTAACTATACTTCTAATACGTCAGGCGTAGCCTTAGCTAGTGCTAATGTTACCGACAGAGGTACTTATAACACGAGTGCCATGCCGCATGATTATACGTTTACCGTTGACGCTTTAACGAATGATTTAACCGTAACGGATGTTAATGGTAATATTGCTTTTCCAGTTGCACCCGCGACACCTGCGCCCCACTTAGCAGGGCAAACAATCTCTTTTGATGGTATAGAAGTTACTCTAAGCGGCAATCCTTTGCCGGGTGATAGCTTTACCATGAGTGAGCAGGAGAACGTTAGTATATTTGAAACTATCAATGATGCTATTTCCTGGATGGAAAACAGCGCAGTTTCTACAAACCTTGAACAACACCAAGTGGATTACAATACTCTACTCGACCAGTTTAATTCAGCCATGACTCACATTACATCAAAACGAGTAGATTCGGGTGTTCGCTTACAGGTGCTTGAAAGCCAGCAGAGTAGGCATCTAGATATGGAATTAAACCTTTCTAGCGGTAAGTCAAACATCGAAGACTTAGATTTTGCCAAAGCGATTTCTGAGTTTGAACAATCAAAAATAGCGTTACAAGCATCACAACAAGCATTTACCAAAGTACAAGGCTTAACCTTATTTAATTACATATGATTTTATTACTGCTACTTTTCAAGTGGCACGGTTCATGCTTTATTCTTTGTAGTAATAAAAAACAACAAAAATCTGTCTGTGTAAATTAATTTAATGGGACAGTATTTTATTAATAAAAGAGCAGAGGCTTGCTTTACAAGCTTCTAATAACACTAGTAAATGTAAAAATTAGGAGCTATATCATGGCCATAACAGTCAATACCAATGTAACCTCGTTGAACGCTCAACGTAATTTAACAAAATCTGGAGAAAACTTAGCCACTTCAATGCAACGTCTATCTTCTGGTATGCGTATCAATGGCGCTAAAGATGATGCCGCAGGTATGCAAATATCAACGCGCTTAACGTCACAAATTAGTGGTTTAGCAGTAGCGCAACGTAATGCTAATGATGGTATTTCAATGGCGCAAACTGCAGAGGGGGCTATGCAGTCCTCTACCGATATTTTACAACGTATGCGTGACTTGTCATTACAGTCAGCTAACGGCTCAAACTCAACATCAGATCGTGAAGCACTACAAAAAGAAGTATCAGCATTGCAATCAGAGTTAACCCGTATTGCTGATACGACTACTTTTGGTGGTCAAAAATTATTAAATGGTAGTTACGGTACGCAGCAGTTCCAAGTAGGCTCAGATAGTAATCAAACTATTGGTGTTACGTTGGAGTCAGTGGGAGCTGAGGATATTGGGCTAGAAGGCAAAGGTATTACTATGGCTGCCTTGACGGGTTTTTCAGATATCCGAACATCGCCTGTGGCAATTACAACTGATGAACTTGCTATGACCGTTGGCGGGAAAACGACTAGTCTTGAAATGACTACAGGTATGAGTGCTGCTGATTTAGCTGGACAAATTAATGGTGTAGAAGGTGTGTTCGGTGTAGGCGCAACCACGCAAGTAGCGGTTGGTGACTTTACGACTAACACAACTGCAGGTGATGTTATAAACCTAAACGTTGCGGGTGTAGAAATATCTTTTACAACAGGCGGGGGTGATACTAATAATGTTATTGTTGCGGGTTTAAATACAGCAATAACACCAGCAACTACAGAAGCACTTGCGGCTCAAGGTATAGTAGCAAGCGTACAAAGTGATGGTACTGATAATGCTTTAATATTTACTAACACTACTGGTGAAAACGTAGCGGTTACTATGGAAATTACAGGTGCATTAACAGATGGTGCAGTTGGCCAAGTAGCAGCCTGGGCAACTGACGCTACAGGTATTGCGGGTGCAGAAGTAGGGACAGCTTTAACAGTAACTGCGGGCGTAAGCGCTACCGCTAGTACTTCAGCGGATGTGACGGGACGTTTAGATTGGACAGCATCTATTGTTGATAGTAAATACGGTACTGCTTCGTTAGATGTTACTGCGGGTGCTATGGTTACTGGTGGTGGTGGTGCGGCAACATTATCGGCAGATACTAGACTAACTAGTATTGCAGACCTAGACATATCTACTGCAGGCGGCTCTCAGTCTGCGATAGATGTAATTGATGCTGCGCTAGCATCGATTGGCGATTCGCGTGCAGACTTAGGTGCTACGCAAAACCGTTTTAGCCAAACTATTGGTAACTTGGCCAACATTCAAGAAAATGCATCTGCATCACGTAGTCGAATTATGGACACTGATTATGCGACTGAAACGGCTGTAATGACTAAGAACCAAATATTGCAACAAGCAGGTACTTCAATCTTAGCGCAAGCTAATCAAATACCACAAGCGGCAATTAGCTTGATCGGTGGTTAGTTTTAGTTACTTAAGTCTCTTTAAAATTGAAAGTTAAGAATATAAATAAAACAAAGGCTGAATAAGAAATTATTCAGCCTTTTTAAGTTGTGGTTATTAATTTTTAGCCATCTACTAGTTCAGGATAGAGTGCCTAAAACATTTTAATTTTGGACTGATATTATTAGAATTACTCGAAAAAGCTGTTGTTTATAAGGGATGTATAGATGTTTTATCATTATTTTATTCTGAATAATTAAATATTTATGAGTTTTGTGTAAAAAAGATTAAAGTTAATTTAATGGCTGCCGTTACTGTTACTAGAACGGGTACTTAATGACACTTTCCATCATTTGATTTACAAAATGAAAAGCATCAAATTAGGTTCCTGACTTATAAAAATTGTTTAACTAACGTATTACATATTGTAATCAGGAGTTTTAAAAATGGCTATTTCAGTAAACACTAACGTTACCTCATTAAATGCACAACGTAACTTATCTAAATCAGGCGCAGCGTTAAGCCAGTCTATGGAACGCTTATCATCAGGTATGCGTATTAACAGCGCTAAAGATGATGCAGCTGGTATGCAAATTTCAACTCGTTTAACTTCACAAATTAGTGGTTTAGGTGTAGCGCAACGAAATGCTAACGATGGTATTTCAATGGCACAAACTGCAGAGGGTGCATTGCAATCTTCTACCGATATTTTACAACGTATGCGTGACTTGTCATTACAATCATCGAATGGCTCTAACTCAACAACAGACCGTGAAGCACTACAGAAAGAAGTAACAGCATTGCAATCAGAACTAACCCGTATTGCTGACACGACTACATTCGGCGGTCAAAAATTATTAAATGGTGATTACGGCACACAACAGTTTCAAGTAGGCTCAGACAGTAATCAAACCATCGGTGTGACCTTAAATTCAGCTGCTGCAGAGGATATTGGTTTAGAAGGTAAAGGATTGACTATAGCGGCCTTAACGGGGTTTTCAGATATTCGTACAACGCCAGTCGCAATTACAACTGATGCTCTAGCTATGACCGTTGGTGGTACTACAACTAACCTTGAAATGACTACGGGCATGAGTGCAGCTGATTTAGCCGGACAAATTAATGGTGTAGAGGGTGTGTTCGGTGTTGGCGCTACTACCCAAGTAGCGGTTGGTGATTTTACTACGAATACAACTGCAGGTGATGTCGTAAATTTAAATGTTGCTGGTGTAGAGATTTCTTATACTACAGGTGCAGGTGATACTAACGATGTTATTGTTGCGGGTTTAAATGGTGCAATATCACCAGCAACAACAGAGGCACTTGCAGCGAAAGGTATTATAGCAAGTGTGCAAAGTGATGGTACCGATAATTCATTAATATTTACTAACAGTACAGGTGATAATGTTGCGGTTACCATGGAAATTAAAGGTGGTTTAACTGATGGTGCTGTTGGTAAAGTATCATCATTTACAACAGATACAACAGGGAGTGCAGGTGTTGTAACAGGAACTGCTATAACAGTAACTGCAGGTGTAAGTGCAACCGTTAGTACTTCTGCAGATGTTACTGGTCGTCTAGATTATTCGTCAGCAATTATTGACAGTAAATACGGTACCGCTTCGTTAGATGTTACTGCTGGTGCGATGGTTACAGCTGGTGGTGGTGCTGCAACATTGTCAGCAGATACTAAATTAAGCAGTATTGCAGACCTTGATATATCTACCGCAGGAGGCTCTCAATCAGCAATAGATATTATTGATGGAGCATTACAACAAATTGGTAATGAGCGTGCTGAATTGGGTGCTACACAAAACCGTTTTAGTCAAACTATTGGTAACTTAGCAAACATTCAAGAAAACGCTTCAGCATCACGTAGCCGTATTCAAGATACTGATTATGCGACAGAGACTGCGGCAATGACTAAAAATCAAATATTGCAACAAGCAGGTACATCAATCTTAGCGCAAGCTAACCAATTACCACAAGCAGCGTTAAGCTTAATCGGTTAATTGAATAGGCATTCGCAAGTAATTAGTAAGATAATTAATTAACCTTACTAATTAGGAAAACATGAGGAAGGCCTATTAGTTAATAGTTCCTTCCTTTTTCTGTATTTACTTGTGATATTTTAGTTTCATGTTTAGGAGTTAGTGATGAGTGCAATAAACACTTCAACGGTTAATAGTATTAATGTTAACTCAAGCAGAGCTGATAATGTTGAAAATGACTTTCAAGCCCACGATAGTTCCGTAGCAAAAAGTCCGATGTCTGATATTGTCACAGGTAACAAAACTATTGAATTAGTGGCTAAGGCGGATAGTTCAGAACAGCAAGGTAAAGTGCTAATATCTTCAGAGCAGCTAGAGAAGGTGGCGCAAAATTTGCAGGATTTTGTTGGTGAAATGAACAAAGGCTTAGAGTTTTCTGTAGATAAAGACTCAGGCCGAGACGTAATTAAAGTAACAGATAAAAAAAGTGGTGATTTAATAAAACAATACCCCACAGAAGAAGTATTAGATTTAGTAGCGAAGCTTTCTGAGGCAACAGGTAATTTTATTAATACTGATGTATAGTTATAAAAGTACCGCAATAGATAAATGGTGTTTATAACATTTAGTCAATATTATTAATAATAGGTTGCTGTAAGTAGATAATATAGCTTGTTAATATAGCTATTATAATAGATGAAACGTGGTGGTTTATGCCTAATATTACATTTAATGGTTTAGGATCTGGCTTACAAGTAGCCGACATTGTCAACGCTATCGTTGGCGCTGAAAAAGTGCCCTTTGAAACGAGACTTAATCGTAAAGAAGCGGCAATGACAACAGATATCTCTGCTGTTGGTGCACTTAAATCAGCACTACAAAAAGTGCAAGATTCTATGTCTAATTTAGCTGATGCTGATCGATATCAATTGCGTGAAGCAAAAGGTAATGATGATTTTATCTCTATGGCGTCAAATAAAGATGCAGAAGTGGGTAACTATTCGGTAAAAGTAGATACTCTTGCTGAAAAACATAAATTGCTTTCTGCAGGTATCGATAGTGAAGAAGTGGTTGGTGAAGGCACGCTCACTATAAATTCAGGTGATAATAGCTTTGAGGTTGTGGCTTCAGATACGGCGACATTAGCGGATATTCGTGATGCCATAAACGATAGTGACGATAATGATTCAGTCATCGCTACGATTATAACTGATGATGATGGTCAGCATTTAGTGCTATCGAGCAAAGAAACAGGGCTAGCAAATGCAATTACTATCGTTGTAGATGATGTCGGTGATGTCGGCGTAGATGGCTTTAATAACACCGATGCGGATGGTCTTTCACGTTTAGCCTATGAACCTAATTCTGAATCACCTAATTATTCCTTAAGCATGGATGAAGCAATACCTGCTGTTGACGCACAGATAACCATTGATGGTTCTTTGGTCGTTACTAATAGTACCAATACGTTTACCAACGTGATTGATGGTGTAGATATTACAGCGAAGAAAAAACACAGTGTGGATGATGACTTAAGTAGCGTAACATTAAGTGAGAATAACGCGAATATTGAAGCAGGGGTTAATGACTTTGTTAAAAACTACAATAGTCTTTTATCGCTAAGTAAAACGTTAGGGCAAGCAGGAGAAGGCAGTACTGGCCCGCTGGTAGGCGACTCTCTATTACGAGGCGTTATGAGTAAACTACGTCAACAAGTCAGCACTCCTTTTGAGACCAGTGGTGGTGAAAGCATATCGTTATCGCAGTTAGGTGTTCGAAGTGATCGTTATGGTGTATTGACGTTAGATAAAAGTGACCTAAATGAATTTGTTGCAAAAAATGTAGATGGTATTCAAAACTTTTTTGTGGGCTCTGAAGATGCCCCTGGCTTCGCCGCATCAGTTGATACATTGATGAAGTTTTATACAGATTCTGATGGGGTGATTCAAAGTCGAATTGATAGTAAGAAAAACCAATTAGAAAATTTAGATGATGATCGTCTTTCTTTTAGTCGAAGAATGGATGATTTGGAAGCACGACTGTATAGCCAATATAATGCAATGGATTTGTTGGTAGCCAATCTAAATGCTACAGGTAGCTATATTACCGCGCAGTTAGATAATATGCCAGGTGTGGTTAAACAAAATAAGTAAATCCTGAATCTTTAAGTGGAAATGCTTATATTTCAAAATCTTATTTCGAAAGCTTTAGTGTTTTTTTTAATTAGTGTCTGTTTACCCCATTGCTTATTAACTTAATAATAAATGCTACTTTGATTCGCAATCCTCTTTTTTGTTAAGTTGTATATATGACTTTCTATAACTAATATAAGTAATAGAAATTAACTTACAATAAACTAGCAATTTTACTATAGAGACTAGTTGCTTGGCTGTTAGTTAAGTTCCAATTGTTCGCGCCCTACTTATTTGTACTAACGCTGATGACGTAATTGGCAATATCTTCTATGTCTCTTGATGCATCTATTTGAGTTTCCTTTTGTTATTGTTGTTCAAGACCAAGTTGTAAAATTTCAACGATGTCCTTTGTAAAAACTCCTAAACCAGGCTTTAACGGCTTTTCTTTCATCGCAGGACTTGCGTTAGACATAATGCTAAGTGAGATATTACTACTTGCAGTTAATGGGTTAGCAACAGACATATTGCACTCCAGTTTTATTGAACTAGATAATGACGGTTGCCAATTATTACCTAGCGCATAGTAAAGTATAGTTGTGTTTATTTGAAAATTAAACGTTTTCGTAATGTAGGAGGATATACTTAGCAGTGAACACCAATAAATAAGGTGTTAACTTGCCCGTGTGACTTTGTAAGTGATTGATATTTATTTGATTTACTTATGGTTGATTAGTGTTTTTGATAAGGTTTTGATAAGATTTTGATACTTTTTTACTCTTTTTTAAGTTTAATACTTGCTCAGCTATTTCTTGTTTACAGCTTGCAGAATTGGTTGTTAACTCACTATCAAGGGTAAGCATCTCTTGTAGAAGAGACATGTGTGAACTTATATCTTCACTAGTGTTCTGTTCAAATAAGTTAGTGATTAATATTTGTCTAGCGGTCACTAGGTCAGTTAACTCTTCATTTGAGGGCTGTTCTTCAGTACTTTCTAAAGAGGATTCATTTTGAGTGGGCTGTAGACTTGTCTGTACTGATAGTATACGCGACAAGAGTTGTCGCGATATATCATTTATTTGTTCAATAAAACGTTTAGTGTTATTTGGCACTAAAAACTAACCTTACCCTGGCTTTCTACAGGAATGGAGTCCCAGCCAGACTTAATAGGCAATAATATTTGGATAACCTCCTCTAGCTTATCGGGGTCATTGTTAGTGCTAGCAACTAATAACTGTTCTGAACAATATTTATAAAGTGAAGCTAAGTTTTCTGAAACTTCACCACCTTGTTTAAAATCAAGAGAGCCCTCTAAAACACCAATAATAGCGATAGCGTTTGATAGTTCAGTGCCTTTTTTTTCAAAATTATTTTGTGAAATTGCGCCTTTAGCGGTAGCGATATTACCTAATAATTTTTGAAATAGCATAGCAACTAATTGATAAGGTGATGCCTGCTGAGCAGTACTTTTATTGGTTTGATGATACTTTTTAAGTGAAGCGTGTGTCATAGACACCTCCTCGTTAGCTATACCTTCAGTATAGAAAACTTGTAGAATTGAAACAATAGCTATAGTTGATAACTTTAAAAACTTAGCTAATTTAAACCAATGGCTGGTTATTTACGGTGACAGCAAAGCCTTCATTTTGTGCTTTTTGATAAGCCTTTAATAACACATCATGAGTTATATCTTCTTTATTATTTAAGACACCGTTGCTTATTACTTCAATATTATCCCAACCGCGAGTGACTAAATACTCTTCTATTTGCGTGATTTGTTGTTCAAAAGGCATTTCTTTTGAAAACATATTAAACTCGTGACGGGTTCCTTTAGTAAACTCTTTATTATCATGCATTAATTCAGCAGTGCCATTTATGATCAACATCTGATTTCCTATTTTTAAGATATGGTTATTGATAAATATGACCATGCTTTTATTATGCCAAACTTGTTGATTTATTAGTTTGTTACTGTTTTTAAAGTTAAGTCATTGAAGTTAAGTTAAAAATAAAAAATATTTTTTACTGCTCTTTCCGCATTAAAATTGAAAAGTGATTATTTATATTGATTACAACTTTTTGACACTAGTATTCGCTTAACAATTTTAAATATTAATTCTGTTGCATTATTTATTTTTTATCTGTAGTTGTTCTTACACAATAAGCTTGCCATATTTGTATTTATAGGAACCATAGCGCTCTGCTATTAACAAATTATCTTAGAGTATTTATCGGTAAATTTTTATTTATCTTTAGACATTTTATATTTATATGAAGATAGCGATATCTATCGTTAAGTTAGAATCTGCTATCTGACTTGATTTATCGAGTAAAAAAATATCTATACTATTCAAGTCAATTTTATGACGTTACAGTGTCAATTTATTGTTGCTTATTTACTATATCTCGCTAGAATAAAATTATAGATAACAAAAATATGGTTTTATTAGATATATGCAGGGTCAAAAACATGTACTTGTCGTTGATAACGACATTGCCAGACGCGATCAAATAGCGACCGTATTATCATTTGTCGGTGAACATTTTTATGTGTGTCCTGAAGATGATATTGAGCAGTATTTTAAAGAAACTGATAATATTCTTACGGTGGTTTTGTGTGGCAAGGTCAGTGACTTACTGGTCGATTTTGTTAAAAAACACCCTGAAACACCTTTTATCCTCCATGATGTACTCGACGCGACTTTATTAAGTGGTGCTGTTAATGTTTTAGGCAGTTTAGCTGTGCCTTTAAATTATGCTCAGCTTACCGAGCAAGTACACCACTGTCATCAATACCATAACCAATTACCCTCAAAGCGAAATCACAACGGTCCTAATTTGTTATTCCGCTCTTTGGTGGGCGCCAGTGAACCTATGTTACAAGTGCGCTTTTTAATTGAACAAGTGGCTAGTACGCAAGCGAGTGTCTTGGTTTTAGGTGAATCAGGTACGGGTAAAGAAGTTGTCGCACGTAATATTCATAATTTATCTGACCGCGCTAAGGGGCCTTTTGTTCCGGTTAACTGTGGCGCTATACCCGGTGAATTATTGGAAAGTGAATTATTTGGTCATGAAAAAGGTGCCTTTACGGGCGCTATTTCTACCCGTAAAGGGCGTTTTGAAATGGCTGAGGGTGGCACGTTATTTCTTGATGAAATAGGTGATATGCCTCAACCCATGCAAGTGAAGCTACTTCGTGTTCTGCAAGAACGTACTTTTGAGCGTGTCGGTGGCGCCAAGAGTATTAAAACCAATGTGCGTATTATTGCTGCAACCCATCAGCACTTAGAAGATATGATCACCGCGGGCACATTCCGCGAAGATTTATTCTATCGTCTTAATGTTTTTCCTATTGAAACACCGGCATTACGTGATAGAAAAGAAGATATTCCATTACTGATTAAAGAACTTATTTCTCGTTTTGAAGCAGAGCAAGGACAAAGTGTTCGTTTTACTGAGCAAGCGATTGAATCTTTAAAATTACATGCTTGGGCAGGTAATGTTCGAGAATTATCTAACTTAATTGAACGTATGATCATTATGTTTGCTGAGCAAGTGGTTAATGTCAGTGAATTACCAGCAAAGTATCGTCATATTGATGTTGAAGAGTATCAACCTGAATACCCTGATGAGTTGCAAGAACGTGATGCGATAAATGAGCTATTTTCTGGCTTTGATTATGATGACGAAGAAGATACCAGCAGTTTTGCTGACCAACCAGAAGAAGCATCTGTGGTTGATGTTTTACCAAACGATGGCTTGAATTTAAAAGAATACTTAGCAGATCTTGAAGTGTCGATGATAAACCAAGCACTTGAGAAAAATGACTGGGTTGTTGCACGCTCGGCAGAATTATTAGGGATGCGTCGAACCACATTAGTTGAAAAAATGCGTAAGTATAACTTACAAAAAAACACTAACTAATATCCTACGTTAACCAAATGTATTGATTGTTATATCCGTTATTACACCAGCCGTTGTACTGGAAAGTATCGCGAGGGTTAGCGCCTTTATCTTTGGTTGAACTGAATATTCTTAGACAGTAAAGCCAAATTTTTGACGGCAAGAATTGTTCTAAAAATAGCTTCTAACATCATGTAAATTAATATAAAACCTCTTTGGCATAGTTAATGCTTTATTCAGTTGGTATTTTTAAATTGAGTAAAGTATATGGCCGTTGCAATTTCACATTCATCAGCATCTTCTAAATTGTCTACACCCATTCATTGTGTGGAAGATAATCTGTTTCATAAAGCTAAGTTTGCTTTTACTCCGCAGTCATTTGCCCATAGCGATACGTTAGAAAGTGAAGCATACCGTGGCGAGCTATCGTTACTTCGTCAAAAGTCTAATCAACTTGAGCAAATTATTGATGTTATGCCGACCGGGATGATAATGCTTGATGGTAACGGTATTGTTATTAAAACCAATAAAATTGCTAGTTTGTTACTCGATGAACCGATTCTTGGTCAAGCTTGGTTTGATGTTATTAAACGCTCCTTTAAACCTCGTGCCGACGATTGGCATGAAGTGTCATTGAAAGACGGCCGCCGAGTTAAATTAGAAATCACTGCTTTAGGTGATCAACCTGGCCAGTTAATTATGATCACCGATTTGACCGAAACGCGTTTATTACAAGATAAACTTAGCCATATGCAGCGTTTATCGTCATTAGGTCATTTGGTTTCAAAGCTTGCTCATCAAATTCGCACACCACTTTCTGCCGCTATGTTATATGGCGCAAATTTAAAAAATAAAAAGCTTTCTTCAGACGATCGAAGTAGCTTTCAAGATAAATTAATGGCGCGCTTGCACGACTTAGAACAACAAGTAAACGATATGTTGTTGTTTTCAAAAAGTGGCAAGCAAAAAGTTGTTGAACCACTTTCAATTAATAAATTGATTACCCATTCAGTTAACGCCGTAGAAGCATTAATTGTTCAGGCCAAAGCGAAAGTAAACATTAAGCTTTGTGATGATGATTGCCAAATCTTAGGTAATAAACGTGCGTTAAGCGGTGCTATTGAAAACTTAATTCACAACAGTTTACAAGTTATTAAGCAGGGTGCGGAGATATCCATTACCACCTACTGCCAAAATGAATACGCTTACATTAGTGTACAAGATAATGGTCAAGGTATTAGTGAAGAGCTTGCCAATAAAATTTTTGAACCTTTTTATACATCAAGGGCACAGGGAACCGGCTTAGGTTTAGCGGTGGTAAAGTCAGTTGCTAAGGCTCATCAAGGCGATGTTCGCTTAGTGAGTAAGCCAGGAGAGGGCGCGCACTTTTGTATTCACTTACCTATTTTAGACACAAACAATGTTAACGGGGAGAACACTAATGAATCAAAGTAAAATATTAGTTGTTGAAGATGATGCAGGATTACGTGAAGCCCTGATGGATACTTTAAAGTTATCAGGTTATCAATGTATTGAAGCTCAATCAGGTGAAGATGCTTTACTCACGCTTAAAGAACAAAGTGTTGATCTCGTCGTTAGTGACGTGCAAATGGATGGTATGTCGGGCTTAACACTACTCAATAGTATTAAAAGAAATTGGCCAAATTTACCTGTGCTGATAATGACGGCATACGGTACGATTCATGATGCTGTTCAAGCGATGCGTGATGGCGCCTGTAATTATATGGCAAAACCTTTCGCGCCAGAAGTGCTACTTAATATGGTTAACCAATATGTGCCATTGAATGTGACTAGTCGGCATGAACCTGTGGTTGCTGACGCACAAAGTATTGAACTATTAGCGTTAGCAAAGAAAGTCGCGACCACAGATGCTTCTGTTATGGTGCTCGGCCCCAGTGGCTCTGGTAAGGAAGTATTAGCACAATACGTTCATTATCATTCGAACCGAAGTGATAAGCCCTTTGTTGCCATAAACTGTGCTGCAATTCCAGAGAATATGCTGGAAGCGACTTTATTTGGTTATGAAAAAGGTGCCTTTACCGGAGCCATTCAAGCGTGCCCAGGTAAATTTGAACAAGCACAGGGCGGTACTATTTTATTAGACGAGATCACTGAAATGGATCTTGGCTTACAAGCAAAAATTTTACGGGTCTTACAAGAGCGAGAAGTTGAACGCTTAGGAGGTCGAAAAACAATTAAGCTTGATGTTCGTGTTATCGCAACCAGCAATCGTGATTTAAGAGTGGCTGTAAAAGATGGCATCTTCCGTGAAGATCTCTACTATCGTTTAAATGTCTTTCCATTAACTTGGTTAGCATTAAATAAACGCAGAGATGATATTGTGCCATTAGCCAAACATTTAATTACTCAAGCATCGTTAGCGAATAACATGGCTATTCCAGAACTAACAGCTTCGGCGAGAAATAAACTGACGAGTTACGATTGGCCAGGCAATGTTCGTGAATTAGATAATGTTATTCAACGAGCCATTATTTTGCATAGCGACCAGATTATTAATGCCGGTGACTTGTTAATTGAAAATTTCGACAGTGAAATTATTACTGACGTGGCGTTAGAAAATAATAGCGAAGACATGCTTGGTAATGAATTAAAAATACAAGAGCATCAAATTATTCTTGATACCCTCACCGCTTGCCAAGGTAGCCGTAAAGATGTTGCTGAACGATTAGGCATTAGCCCAAGAACGCTTCGCTATAAAATAGCAAGAATGCGTGATTCGGGCATTCAAATACCAGCCTAACAATCGCTAAAAGGGGTAATATTCCTATAAAGCCAATATTTTCATTTAAAATATTGGCTTTACTGCTATCTACAGTTTTCACTCATTAAACCTTCCATAACCTCGATAATTCTTTAATTCTCATACTGGCACCATGCTTGCAATATCATCGTTATATCGTTACTTAAACCGTTATTTATAGGCTTAGTAGCAAAAAATTGACACAAGTGAGTAGCTCATGAATATCGATACCAATTCTTTATACGCACAAATGCAAAGTATGTCGCTTGGAAACTCTTCGTTGCAGGGGGCTTCATTTGAAAAAATGGGCAATAACCTTGGCATGGGAGACAGCGCTATTCCAGCGCTGAATAAGTCGACCAGTAATTTTGGCGATATGCTTAAAGATGCGGTGAATAATGTTAACGATATTCAAAAAGAGTCTGGAGCAAAGAAAATAGCTTTTGAAATGGGCGACCGAAGCGTTACGCTCGCTGATACTATGGTTGCTTCCGCTAAAGCTGGTATTGCTTTTGATGCCACCGTACAAGTACGTAATAAGTTTGTTGAAGCATATAAAGAAATAATGAATATGCCAGTTTAACAATACCTTAGTATAAAATAGATAGTATTTCGTAATAAAATCAAGTGGTAGTGGAGAAATTAAGTGGCTGATACTGATAATAATTCAATGGTTGCTGCCGATGGCGGCACCGGGTTAATGGCAAGTGATGGTGCTGATAATATGGCTGATGAGCAAAAATCAGGCTTTGCTTCTGCTATGGGTAATGTCGATTTATTACGCCAAGTCACCTTAATTATGGCATTAGCAATTTGTTTAGCTATTGCTGTTTTTGTTATTATGTGGGCAAATCAAGCCGAATATAGATTTCTTGCCAAACAACCTACCGAACAATTAATCAAAACAATGGACTTTCTAGACGCTAACCAAGTGGATTACCGTCAAGCAAACAACACTATTTCAGTACAAAGTGATCAATATCAAGAAATTAAAATTTTACTTGCTCGTGAAGGTTTATCTGATGAACCAACAGAAGGTAGTGAAATTATTATGCAAGATATGGGTTTTGGTGTCAGCCAGCGCCTTGAAACAGAACGTCTTAAGTTTTCTCGTGAGCAGCAATTGGCTCGCACCATTGAAGAACTGCAAGCTATCTCTAGAGCAAAAGTTTTACTGGCGATACCCCGCGAAAATATTTTTGCTAAACGTACCCGCAGCGCATCTGGCACTGTGGTACTAACTATGCGTAAAGGGCGGATGTTATCTGAAGAAGAAGTTGACTCTGTTGTTGATATTATTGCTTCTGCCGTTCAGGGTATGGAACCTAACCGAGTTACAGTGACAGATCAAAATGGTCGTTTACTTAATTCCGGCTCACAAACCTCTGTTTCTTCTCGCTCACGCAAAGAGTTTGAAATGGAGAAAAAAAGAGAAAATGAATATTTAAACAAAATAGACAGCATACTCATCCCTGTCGTTGGTTTAGGGAACTACACCGCACAAGTTAATGTGACCATGGATTTCACCTCAAGTGAAGAAATGCAGCGTCGTTATAATTCAGATTTACCGGCACTGCGCAGTGAAATGAAAGTTGAAGACAACACGATTGGCGGTTTACTTGGTGGTATTCCTGGAGCGTTAAGCAATCAGCCACCACTTGATTCAAATATTCCAGAAAATGCGAATGGTGGTGCACAACAAAGATCAATGCCTGGTCGTAAACACCTTGAATCAACAAAAAATTATGAATTAGACGAAGCTATCAGCCATACCAAACAACAAGCAGGTGTCGTTCGTCGAGTAAGCGTTTCTGTTGCACTTGATTACTTGGCAACTGCTGATGCTGAAGGCGCGATTACCGATTCACCGAGATCTGTTGAAGAAATGTCAAATATTCGTCGCTTATTACAAGGGAGTATTGGTTTTAATTTACAACGTGGTGATGTATTAGAAGTCGTTACCTTGCCATTCTCTCGTCAAATTATTGAGGATGCTCCTAAAGTTCCTTTCTATGAGAATGCCGACATATTAAAGTTTTTCAAATTAGGCATGGGCGCATTAGTCATTATTGTATTGATACTTGCCGTTGTTAAACCTATGCTTAAACGTCTTATTAACCCTGATCAAACACCTGATGACTACGGTGATAAATCACTCGATAGCCACATTGATTTGGGTGATGAAACCATGGATATGCTAACATCAGACTTTGATGCGGCGGCAGTAGGTTTTGCACCTGATGGTAGTTTACAATTACCTGATTTACATCGCGATGAAGATATACTAAAAGCTGTTCGAGCGCTTGTTGCTAATGAGCCTGAACTTTCCTCTCAAGTGGTTAAAAGTTGGTTGAACGAAGATGAGTGATGAAATGCAAGAGTTAGCCCCTGCACCTAAGGGTTTTGACGTTGACAAACTTGATGGTGCAGAGAAAGCTGCGATATTATTGCTAAGCTTATCTGAAGAAGATGCCGCGCAAATATTAAAACACTTAGAGCCTAAGCAGGTTCAACAAGTGGGCATGGTTATGGCTGCCATGGAAGATTTCACCCAAGAAAAAATTACCGCTGTTCATAAGCTCTTTATCCATGAAATACAAAACTTCAGTACCATTGGCTTCCAAAGTGAAGAATTCGTTCGCAAGGCATTAACTGCAGCATTAGGTGAAGACAAAGCCGGCAATTTAATTGATCAAATTGTCATGGGAGGAGGTGCAAAAGGTTTAGATTCATTAAAATGGATGGACTCAAAACAAGTAGCCAATATTATTCGTAACGAGCATCCTCAAATTCAAACCATTGTACTTTCCTATTTAGACCCTGATCAATCGGCTGAAATTATGAGCCAGTTTGCCGAAAAAGTGCGTTTAGATTTAATGATGCGTATTGCCAACCTTGAAGAAGTTCAACCGGCAGCATTACAAGAACTTAATGAAATTATGGAAAAACAGTTTGCCGGTCAAGCAGGTGCACAAGCCGCTAAAATGGGTGGTTTAAAAGCAGCAGCTGACATTATGAACTATTTGGATACCAATGTTGAAGGTATGCTAATGGATTCAATTCGTGAACATGACGAAGAGATGAGTCAACAAATTCAAGACTTGATGTTTGTTTTCGAAAACCTTGCCGATGTAGACGACCGTGGTATTCAAGCGATATTACGTGAAGTACAACAAGATGCGTTGATGAAAGCAATTAAAGGCGCAGATGATGTGCTGAAAGAAAAAATTATGGCGAATATGTCCAAACGTGCCGCTGAAATGCTGGCAGATGACCTTGAAGCTATGGGACCTGTGCGTATTAGTGAAGTTGAAGCCGCACAAAAAGAAATATTATCTGTTGCTCGACGATTATCTGACGCTGGAGAAATTATGCTTGGTGGCGCTGGTGGCGGTGATGAGTTCTTATAAACCTTATATTTTTAGGTCAGTCAAAACTTACTGTTATAAAATATTATGAAATTATTAAATAAATCGAATGCTGAAGTTATTAAACATAATCCCGAACAAGAAACCGATGTTTGGTCATTGCCGACGGTTAAATCTGAAAATAAAATTAAAGATGAAACAACCAATGCTATGGGAAAGAAAGCCGCTTGGCGTTTCGAGCCCCCTGAAGATTTTGTTGAAGAAGAAATCGCGCCATTAACGGCAGAAGATATTGAAAACATTCGTCAAGCTGCATTTGATGAAGGCCTTAATCAGGGCAAGGAAGAAGGTTTTGCTAAAGGTTATGAAGAAGGTAAAGTCTCTGGCCATGAAGAAGGTATGGTACTTGGTCACCAAGAAGGTCTTGAAACTGGCTTAGCCGAAGCAAAAGAAAGTATCGATGAACAATCAGCTGCATGGGCGTCACTTACTGAACAGCTTCATAAGCCATTACTCGATGTCGAAAAAAATGTTGAACAACAATTACTTCATCTTGTCGTAGAACTCACCGAAGCGATTACCTTAGAAGAAGCTAAAACTAACCCTGATATTATTATTGCTGCGATTTCTGCGGGTATAAAAGCTTTACCCAGCCAAGAAGCGCAAACGCAAATTTTATTACACCCCAACGATATTAAACGTGTTGAAAAGCAATTTGGCGCTAAACATGTGCAAGAACAAGGTTGGCGTTTACTCGCTGCCCCGCAATTAGTTCCGGGTAGCTGTCAAATTGAAAATAGCACCTCTAATATCGACCTGAGTGTTAAATCTCGAATAAAAGAAGTATTGGACTCGTTTTTGCAAGATGCACTACATCAGTAATTTCTTGTACAAAAGAGTCAAAATACCGCTATGGTTGATATTTCTCGCCTTAATGAAAGACTAAAAAACTGCCAAGAGTTTGTGCACCCGCATAAAGTCTCTGTTGCTGGGCGTTTAGTCCGAGTAGTCGGATTAACGCTTGAAGCTGTTGGCGTAAAAGCGGCAGTTGGTAGCCAATGTTTAGTCGAAACGGCACAAGGCGATTTAATCGCTGAAATTGTTGGTTTTTCTAAAGACATAACTTTTCTAATGCCAGAGCAAAGCTTACAAGGTGTTTTACCGGGTGCGCGCGTTGTGCCACTGACAACTAAAGCTCGCTTACCCTTTTCAATGGATTTACTTGGCCGAGTCGTTGACGGTGTTGGTAAACCACTCGACGGCAAAGGGCCAATCAAGAACTCAGGCAACTATCAAATAAACAATAAGCCGATTAATCCGTTATCAAGGCGTGGTATCACTGAACCACTTGATGTTGGTGTGCGCGCTATTAATAGTTTTTTAACGGTTGGTATTGGTCAGCGTATGGGCTTATTTGCCGGTTCAGGTGTCGGTAAAAGTGTCTTGTTAGGCATGATGACACGCGGCACAACTGCTGATGTTATCGTTGTGGGGCTAATTGGCGAACGTGGTCGAGAAGTTAAAGAGTTTATCGAAGAAATTTTAGGCGAAGAAGGGCGAGCACGTTCAGTTGTTGTTGCGGCGCCTGCCGATAATTCGCCATTAATGCGTTTAAAAGGCTGTGAAACTGCCGTACAAATTGCTGAGTACTTTCGTGATCAAGGTCTGAATGTCTTGCTACTGGTTGACTCGCTAACGCGTTATGCCCAAGCGCAACGAGAAATAGCACTGGCTGTCGGCGAACCACCGGCAACCAAAGGTTATCCGCCTTCGGTCTTTTCAAAGTTACCCCAACTTGTTGAACGAGCCGGTAACGGTGGCGATGGTCAGGGATCAATTACCGCATTTTTCACCGTGTTAACCGAAGGTGATGATTTACAAGATCCGATTGCTGATGCGGCGCGTGCTATTTTAGATGGACATATTGTTTTATCTCGTGCCTTAGCCGATTCAGGGCATTACCCCGCTGTTGATATTGAAGGCTCGATTAGCCGTGTTATGCCGATGGTGACCAGTGATGAGCATCAACAACTTGCTCGGCAACTAAAGCAAGTCTACTCACTCTATCAGCAAAATAAAGATTTGATTGCTATTGGCGCTTATAGCCGTGGTAATGATCCTCGCATTGATCAATCCATTGATTTAATGCCGGTGATCAAGTTCTTCCTACAACAAAAAATGTTGGAAATTATTCCTTATGATCAAAGCTTAACGCAACTTCAAGAAATACTTTCTGCAGCGCAAGCACACGCGCAAGCAAAACAAGGCCAGCAAAATGCCTAAACATAATAACGTTAACGCTATTTTCGAAAAATTGATTAGCTGTTTAGTATTATCTAGGAGGACGTTATGCCATTAAAGCAACTAAATACCTTACATCGCTATGAACAGGATAAAGAAAAAAAAGCAGCGCAAGCACTGCAAACTGCTGAATTTGAATACCAACAAAATCTTGAACGTTTACAAAGTGTCAGTGACTATCGTCTTGAATATATGAAACGTTTGAATGCTCGCTCTATGGTGGGTATTGATAGCGCGACGTTTAGTCATTTTCATGCCTTTATTGCCAAGCTCGATTATGCTGCTGGGCAAGTTGATATTGCGATTATGCAGAGTAAGGCGATGGTGGAAAAGAGCAAACAGCTCTGGCTAGCGCAGCGACAAAAAATTCAAGCGGTAGAATTACTGCTTGATAAAAAAACACAAGCGCTCACTCTTATCGCTAACAAGCAAGAACAAAAAATGTTTGATGAAATTGCTACTCAACAATTTGTCCGTCGTAAAATGCGGGGGTAAAGTGAATTAAATAGTAATTTCTAAGTGGAACAATACTTGCTTATTTAACTAATATAAAAAGTATTCGCAATAAACGACGTTGTCATCATTGTAAATATAGCTCAAATTTACCATTGAAATAAAAAGGTTTACTATGCCGCAAGTTACTCCATTAGCCATAGATATCTCGCCAAGTAAGGACTTTAGCCCTGTTCAGTCAGGAGCGATTAGCACATCCAAAAATTCAACTAAAGATTTTGCACAAATGGTTGACCAGCATTATCAAAGTCAACAAAGCGGCAAAAAGCAACAGGCAAGTGGCAATAACATGAAACTTGCTAGCGAAATTAATGCTGAAAAGAAAGTACCCCAAGAAAAATCTTCCACAACGGATGTGCAACCAAAAGAAAAGGAAATGGGTGGAGTTTCTGATGAGAAGGTTAATACAGAAATTAACCAAAGCGAAGCTTCAGAAAGATTGCCTTACGATGATACAGCGACTAGTGAAAAAAATGTTCGAGTAGAAAATAGCCAAGAAGAAACACCGGAACACAAAGCTAGCGGATTAATTAATCTTGATACAAATTCCACCGCACCTGAAAATACAGATAAAAGTACCGAGCAATTAATGTCGTTGTTATCTGCGTCACAACAACTATTAAATGATACGGTGAAAAATGACGGTACGATACCATCACAACTTAATGAAAAACCATCAATAGTTGTGGCTGGTAGTCATCAACAAGAAAAAACACAGTTAGCAGCAATGTTAAGGCAAGTGCTTGGTGGCAATAGCCAAGAAAATGTAGCGACCAGTGATAATACCCTAGCAAAAGATAGCCTTGCGCCAGAGTTAGCTAAATCATTAACCGTTCCAGTAACGGTTAACAGTGAAATGCCAGCAAAGAAAGTTGACCTAGCTAGCGAACCCAAAGTCGTTGCTGATAAAGTTGTGCAAGGGGAGGCTGAATTAGCTTTATCTGCATTATTGGAGAAAAAAACAAACAGTGAAGGACAAGCTCCCTCGCTAAAAACAACGAATGTTAATGGCCAACTTTCCACGCAATCCGTTCCTCCTGCTCAAAGCGAAACGTCGTTAAAAGCAGAGCCGATTGTAGATAAAACCAATAATGTACCGAAACAGGCGATGCCTTTAAGTGATCTTGAAGCGCTATTAGCGGATATGGAAAAAGCGCCCACGGATACTGAACTTGAACAAATTAAAGCTGCACTTATCGCCAATCAAGACAAAGCTATAATTCCTGATAAAAGTAATCAAAGTATCAGCAATAGTAAAACGTCGGTCGATAAAGAGTTGGCTGGAGCGGTATTGCCTGTAACCCTTAAAAATGAAAGCTTGGTTAACGAAATAGCAATTGATGCTGATAAGGTCAATACGGATAATGTTGTTTTTTCAAGTGTAGCTGTTCCAGGTGAAAAACAAGCTCAGGAAAATAACGCAAATAATAGTCGAGGGGTTAATCAGATAAACCAGAAAACCCTTGAAACACAAAATTTAAATGCCGGTGAACAATTTAAAGAGCCAGCTAAAGATCAGTCGGCAGAGCAACAAAACCAAAAGCAGGCACAAAGCTTAACTCAGCTTGATAAAGTGGCTAACAATGATGCTCAAGTCAAAGAAAAAACTATTAATGAAATATTTGATAAGAAACAAGTCAGTACAAGTATTGAGAATACTCTTAATAGAGATATGCATCGAGCCAATAATGAAGTAACCAAATCTACGGCTTCTGCGGAGGAAATGATCACTAAATTAACCAGTGACCATGTGCAATCAACGGCCCAATCAGCAACAAATGCCAAGCAAGTGACAGCGTTACAAAATGAAGCCTTATCGGTATACCGTAAAGACTTTACTGGCGCATTGAATGATAAAGTCATGGTAATGATGAACCAAAAGCTTCAGCAGGTTGAAATTCGTCTTGACCCACAAGAATTAGGTAATGTGAACGTAAAAATAAATCTGCAAAATGAGCAGGCGGTTGTTAATTTTACTGTTCAAAATCAGCAGGCTAAAGAAGCGTTCGATCAAAATTTAGGGCGATTAAAAGAGATGCTTGCTGAAAGTGGCGTCAATGTCGGTGATGCGAATGTCGAACAGCAAAGTAAACAAAATAATAATGAAGAAGAACTCGGTGAAGGTCGCCAAGGTGGTGGTGACGGTAACGAGAATGAATTTTCAGATTTAAGTGATACTCAAACACTACATTTGGTTAAAGGTTCGTCAACTGGTATAGATTACTACGCATAAATGACAAAACTCATTGGCTCGCTGACCATTCAACGATATAGTTGACTGAAAGTAATTTTAACATTTAAATAGATAATAAAGGCTTGATGATGGCTGATGATAAAGGCGAAGGTAAAGAATTAGAATTAGACGGTAAAGGCAAAAGCAAAAAGATGATCATTATCATTGCTGCTGTTGTGATATTGGCTGTTGGCGGTGGAGCGGCTTATTTTTTTCTGGCTGGAGATGATGCTGTTTCTCAAGAGCAACTTGATGCTGAGCTAGACGGTGATAGTGCCAGTGAAGGCGAAGCCGTTGAAAGTGTTAGTGCCAGTACAGGCTCTGCGCTTTATGTACCTATGCCAAGACCTTTTCGCTTTAATGTTCCTGGCGCTGCCCGCGACAGATTTGTAGAAATCAGAGTGCAATTATTAGTACGTGGCTCTGATAATGAAGAAGCGGCAAAGAAGCATGTACCATTAATTGAAAGTACTTTACTAGCGACTTTTTCTCAATCAAATGCCGATGATTTAGCAACCAGTGCCGGAAAAACCTCATTGAAACAGAAATCTTTAATAGAAGTTCATAAAATTATGAAAGAAGTTGAAGGTAGCAATGTGGTTGAAAAAGTATTATTTACCGGTTTTGTAATGCAATAAGGCTATGCGATAAAACAATGCATTTAATTAAAGAGACTATTCAGTGAGTGATTTATTATCTCAAGACGAAATTGATGCGCTATTACACGGTGTTGATGACGTTGAAGAAGAGGAGCTAGTTGAAGACTTTGCCCGTGAAGCTGGCAGCACGTCTGACTATGACTTTTCATCACAAGATCGCATTGTTCGTGGCCGGATGCCAACACTGGAAATGGTTAACGAACGTTTTGCACGCCATATGCGTATCAGTTTATTTAATATGATGCGCCGCACTGCTGAAGTATCAATTAATGGTATTCAGATGATCAAGTTTGGCGAATATGTTCATACCTTATTCGTGCCAACAAGCTTAAATATGGTACGTTTTCGCCCATTAAAAGGCACCGCATTAATTACCATGGAAGCACGGCTGGTCTTTATTTTAGTCGATAATTTTTTTGGTGGCGATGGTCGCTATCATGCAAAAATTGAAGGTCGTGAATTTACGCCAACAGAGCGTCGTATTATTCAAATGCTGTTAAAGTTAATTTTTGAAGATTACAAAGAAGCTTGGTCACCCGTGATGGATGTCTCTTTTGAGTATTTAGATTCTGAAGTTAACCCGTCGATGGCCAATATTGTTAGTCCTACCGAAGTGGTAGTGATCAGCTCTTTTCATATTGAACTTGATGGTGGTGGTGGTGATTTTCACATTGCTTTGCCTTACTCAATGCTCGAACCTATCCGTGAGCTACTTGATGCCGGTGTACAGAGTGATAAAGAAGATACCGACATGCGATGGTCGAAAGCCCTACGCGATGAAATAATGGATGTTCCCGTTGAATTAACCACTAAATTTATCTCTGTAGACCTACCTTTACAAAAGATTATGGACTTAGAGAAGGGCGATATTATTCCTATTGAGATGCCAGAACATATTACGGTATTAATTGAAGGTTTACCGTCGTTTAGAGCAAAACTAGGCCGTAGTCGCGATAATGTTGCGATTAAAATATCTGAAAAAATTAAACGTCCTGAATCAGTGAAAAACGAATTAACGATATTAACTAAAGGAGGTAAGCGCCTAGATAGCGACGCTGAATTACATCTTTTAGAAGACGATTTCGATTATTAATAATTTTATTAAAGCAGCAGTAAACAAAAAAATAAATTTGAGGCCAATGGCATGAGTGATAAAGACGATGATTTAGGCATGTGGGATGAAGCGATGGATGAACAAGCCGAAGCTGCAGCCAAAGCCGAAACTGTTGAGTTAGAAGAGCTTGAAGAAGATGCACCAATAACGGGTGATGAAAAACGTAAACTGGATGCGATTTTAGATATTCCGGTGACTATTTCAATGGAAGTTGGACGTAGTCATATTAGCATTCGTAATTTATTACAGTTAAACCAAGGCTCTGTTGTTGAGCTTGACCGAGTTGCGGGTGAATCCCTCGATGTATTGGTCAATGGTACGTTAATCGCGCATGGTGAAGTTGTTGTGGTAAACGATAAGTTTGGTATTCGATTAACCGATGTTATTAGCCAAATTGAACGTATTAAAAAGTTGAAGTAATACTGATGCGTTTTTTACTTTTTAGCTTGTTAAGCTTACTTACTTTTTTGGGCCATGCTCAAGAAAGTATCGTCGCAACAACCGTCGTTGAAACAGACGACGCTCCCGTGATAGCGCAAACAGCACCGGCGACCGTTGAAGTAGGACGACATGTTATGGGTAATATTGATGCCGGTAGCATGATCGTTTCATTATTGGCGGTACTCGTTGCTATCGTTATTGTTGCTTGGCTATTAAAAAAGCTTCAAGTAGGGGGCACCTCAGTAAATGGTTTGAAAGTGGTGACTAGTTTAAATTTAGGCTCCAAAGAACGATTAGTGGTGGTGCAAGTGGGTAAAAAACAACTGTTACTCGGTGTTACCGGTCAACAAATTAATATACTTGATACGCTAGCCGAACCTATTGAAGTTAAAAGTGGTGTGCCGATAGAACTTAGCCAAACATTAGCACGCTTTAGCCGTAATTCTGCGAATAAAGCCAATAGTGAAAAATACTCATGAAAGACTCGATATTAAACGATGGTGCTAAAACGGCGCAATGTTCTGCTAACGCAATGGCAAAAAGAAATCCACTCGAAAATTTACTGATCCGTTTATTTTCTGTAAAAGGTTTTATTTTTTTATTTTTCCTCCTTGTTGCTTTTTTTGCCAGTCAAACGGTATTAGCCGCTGATGATTTGGGTATGTCGGCATTGAAGCTGACCACTAACCCTGACGGTTCACAAGAATATACGGTAACCCTGCAAATATTAATGTTTATGACCGCATTAGGCTTTATTCCTGCTGCGATTATTATGATGACCTCTTTTACCCGTATTGTCGTGATCATGGCCATTTTAAGACAAGCGATAGGATTACAACAAACACCGTCTAATCAGGTGGTTATAGGTTTAACGCTTTTTATGACCATGTTCATTATGACGCCTGTCTATAATGAAATAAATCAACGAGCGATTGAACCTTATTTAGCCGACCAAATGACATCAGTACAAGCCATAGATAGTGCAAAAATTCCTTTAAGAGCGTTTATGCTTGAACAAACCAGAATTAAAGATCTACAAACCTTAGCCAATATGGCGGGTATTGTTGAAGTTGATCAACCCACTGATTTACCGATGACCGTGATTATTCCTGCCTTTATTATTAGCGAGTTAAAAACGGCTTTTCAAATAGGTTTTATGCTCTTTATTCCTTTTTTGATTATTGATTTAGTCGTTGCTAGTATTTTAATGGCAATGGGTATGATGATGCTATCGCCGATGATCGTTTCTTTGCCCTTTAAGCTAATGTTATTTGTGCTGGTAGATGGTTGGAACTTGGTGATAGGCACTATCGCAACGAGTTATGGCATGGGGAGTATTTAATGAATCCAGAAGTTTTTGTCGACATACTCAGTGATGCACTATTTTTAGTGATTGTTTTGGTGTCTGCGATTATTATTCCGGGTTTGTGTGTCGGCTTAATCGTTGCTGTATTTCAAGCGGCAACATCGATTAATGAACAAACATTAAGCTTTTTACCTCGATTAATCGTGACACTTTTAGCCCTTATCTTTGGAGGGCATTGGTTAGTACAAAAACTCATGGATTTTACTATCCGACTGATTGCAAGTATACCCAGTGTGGTGAGCTAGTGGAATTCACCGAGTCAGTTGTGATGCAATATATTGCTGACTTTATTTTACCTTTCGCGCGCATTTCTGCGCTTATTATGGCAATGATTGGCTTTGGTTCTAAAATCATTCCAGGTAAAGTTAAAATTTTTCTGTGCCTAACATTAACGGTCGCCGTTATGCCGGCAATCCCGCCAACACAAGTTGGCAGCCTGATTTCTTTTGAAACAGCGCTGCTTATGTTTGAACAAATGGTTATTGGTGTTGCGCTTGGCCTAGTTACCGTTATGGTACTTAATACTTTTACCTTAGCGGGTCAAATTATTGCTATGCAAACGGGCTTAGGTTTTGCTTCACTCGTTGACCCGGTTAGTGGCATGAATGTTCCTGCTGTTGGCCAATTTTTCTTGATTCTATCTACCCTGATGTTTTGGGCAATGGACGGACATTTAGCCTATATACAATTTATTGTTGCCAGTTTTGAAACCTTGCCCATCGGGGAGTACAAGTTTACGGCCGATAAATTTAAAGAAGTGGTTGAATGGGGCGAGTGGATGTTTGTTACCGCGTTATCGTTAGCATTAGCGCCGCTAACGGCTATGTTATTGATTAACTTTTCTTTTGGAGTTATGACGCGAGCAGCCCCGCAATTAAATATTTTTGCGATAGGTTTTCCGGTAACTATGTGTGCTGGTTTGTTAATTATGTGGTTAACTATGGGTAACTTTTTTACGCATTATGAATTGCAATGGCAACGTGCACTCGACTTTAGCTGTTACCTCATTAATTGTAAGGCAAACTAATGGCTGATGCAGGTAGCGGTGAAAAAACAGAAGAACCTACGGCTAAGAAAATTGCTGATGCGAGAAAAAAAGGTCAAATAGCACGTTCAAAAGATTTAGGCACTATGTTTGTGTTGGTGGGGAGTGCTGTTGCAATAATGCTGGTTGGCGGTATGTTAACTGAAAGCTTAGCCGGAATTATGAAACGGTCATTTAGCTTGAGCCGTGAAGAAGTCATGGACATTCATGCGTTATACAATGTGCTTAGGGGCTCGGTAGGCACGTTAGTTGCTCCAATGTTGTGGATATTCTCTATTATTATCGTCGCCGCTTTTATTGGCAATACTATGTTGGGAGGGATGAGTTTTTCTTCTGAGGCTATGGCGCCAAAGGCTAGTAAATTGTCACCTTTAGCCGGTTTAAAGCGTATGTTTGGCATAAAAGCTTTAGTCGAGTTATTCAAGTCGTTAATGAAGTTTTTTGTGGTTTTTATTGTCGCGTATCTGTTGTTGAGTAGTTTGTTTCCAGAAATATTAGGTCTTAGTTTGGAGCTGATCCCACTGAGTTTAGAGCACTCGGTAACTTTATTACAATGGATGTTTTTAGCATTAGCCTTATCGGTAGGTATTATTGCTGCGATTGATGCGCCCTATCAAACTTGGGATCACAACCGTCAGTTAAAAATGACTAAGCAAGAAATTAAAGACGAAATGAAAAATTCTGAGGGTAGTCCTGAAATCAAAGGTCGTATTCGTCGTACTCAATATGAAATGTCGCAGCGTAAAATGATGCAAGAAGTGCCAGACTCTGATGTGGTTATCACCAATCCGACGCATTATGCGGTTGCGTTGAAATATGATGTCACCGCCGGTGGTGCGCCAATGTTAGTGGCAAAAGGTATTGATGAAATGGCGATGCATATTCGTACTATCGCTAAAGAAAATAATGTTGAAATTATTGCTTCTCCGGCATTAGCACGGTCTTTATATTATAGCGCAGACGCCAATCAAGAAATCCCAGAAGAGCTCTTCGCTGCGGTTGCTCAAGTGTTAGCTTTTATTTTTCAACTTAACGAACATAAAAAAGGTAAAGCCAAAAGGCCGACACCGATTGCAAAAAACCTTCCTATCCCCGATGAGTTCAAATATTAATACTCTTTATAATCATTGGGTTAAGTGTTTTGTTGTCGATTTATCCATCACTCTAATTATATTTAATCGACGTTGGTCTACTTATTGCTATTTCATGGTATGCGTCAAAAAAATATCATAAGAGTAATATGCAGTTAATTACTTCATTTAAAGAGTTCAAAAAAAGTAAAATAAACCTATTTTCTGGTTTAGGTACGCCAATATTAATTATGGCGGCGCTTGGAATGGTTATTTTACCTATGCCGGCATTTTTACTCGATATACTTTTTTCTTTTAATATTGCCTTATCTTTGGTGGTATTACTGATCACCGTTTATACCTTAAAGCCTCTTGAATTTGGCTCTTTTCCTGCCGTACTGTTAATTGCCACTATTTTACGTTTAGCACTAAATGTCGCGAGTACACGAGTGGTGCTACTTGAAGGCCATGAAGGGCCTGATGCTGCGGGTAAAGTTATTGAAGCCTTTGGCTCTGTGGTTATTGGTGGTAACTATGCGGTTGGTTTAGTGGTTTTTGTTATATTAATCATTATTAACTTTGTGGTTGTTACTAAAGGTGCTGGGCGTATTGCTGAAGTAACCGCGCGTTTTACCCTCGATGCTATGCCTGGTAAGCAAATGGCAATTGATGCTGATTTGAATGCCGGCTTTATTACCGCTGACCAAGCAAGAGAAAGACGTATCGAAGTCACCAGTGAAGCTGATTTTTATGGCTCAATGGATGGTGCCAGTAAGTTTGTTAAAGGTGATGCGGTTGCCGGCATATTAATTTTATTGATTAATATTATCGGTGGACTCGTTATCGGTATGGTACAACACGATTTAAGCTTTGACAGAGCGGTTGAAATATACACCTTATTAACGATTGGAGACGGCCTAGTAGCGCAAATTCCAGGTCTACTTTTATCGGTAGGTACGGCGATTGTTGTTACGCGACAAAATACCTCTCAGGACATGGGCGAGCAAGTCAGCAGCCAATTAGGCCAAGAACGTTCTTTGTATATTGCTGCCGCCGTTATGTTTGTCATGGGTGTTATTCCGGGCATGCCACACTTTGCATTTTTATTCTTTGCTTTTATGATCGCTGGAACCGCCTTTTTAAGTGGAAAGTACAAAATTGCCAAAGAAAAACAATTAGCGGATAAATCAGATGCTGAACAGGTTGAAACCCAGCAACAAGAAGCAGAAGTAAAAGACTTAGGTTGGGACGATGTTAACCATGTTGACATTATCGGCTTAGAAATTGGTTATCGCCTAATACCTCTAGTAGATAAATCTCAAGGTGGGGAACTCCTTAACCGTATTAAAGGTGTTCGTAAAAAACTATCCCAAGAGTTTGGCTTTCTAGTGCCGGCGGTACATATTCGCGATAATCTTGATTTAGACCCTAATGTTTATCAAATATCATTAATGGGCGTGACTATCGGTGAAGCTGAAATTAGACACGATCATGAATTAGCGATAAATCCAGGGCAAGTGTTTGGCAAACTTGACGGCGTGGCAACAATCGATCCTGCTTTTGGACTAGAAGCAGTATGGATAAAACCAGCACAACGCGAACATGCTCAGTCTTTAGGCTATACCGTGGTTGACGCATCGACTGTCCTTGCCACTCATTTAAGTCAAATACTAACAAATAACGCGGCACAGTTACTTGGTCATGAAGAAGTACAAAACCTTCTTGATATGCTAGGCAAAAATTATCCTAAATTAATTGAAGGGTTCATCCCTGATGTTTTATCACTGGGTACTTTGGTTAAAGTACTACAAAACCTAATGAATGAAGGTGTTGCTGTTCGTGATATGCGCAGTATTATTCAAACGTTAGTTGAATATGGTCCTAAGTCCCAAGACCCTGAAATTTTAACGGCAGCTGTTCGTATTACCTTGCGTAAATTCATTGTTCAAGAGTTAGTGGGACCCGTGACTGAGGTACCTGTCATAACTTTGGCGCCAGAGTTGGAACAGATGTTGCACCAGTCTATGCAAATGGCTGGCGACGATGGTGCTGGCATTGAACCAGGTTTAGCAGAACGGTTACAAAAATCATTAGCTGATGGTGCTCAACAACAAGAAATGGCGGGTGATACGCCAATATTGTTAACCTCAGGGATTTTAAGAGCGGTACTGGCTAAATTTGTTAAATATACTATTCCAGGCTTGCGGGTGATTTCATACCAAGAAATTCCTGATGATAAGCAGATAAAAATAGTAAGCGCCATAGGTCAATAATTACGATATCAGTAATGAGCAGCAGAAAATATTTGCGGTTAAATGAATAAGTCATTAACAGCGATTGCAGTTGATAAGGGGTTAGTTTTGAAAATTAAACGTTTTGTAGCAAAAGATATGAGAAGTGCGCTGACACAAATCAAAGACGAGCTAGGTGCTGACGCTGTGATTATGTCAAATAAACGCGTACCTGAGGGCGTTGAACTAATGGCTGCGGTTGACAACAACGTAGAAATTAAAGCAACACAACCCGTAATGCAAAATTCTCCTGAAATCAACTCAACAGCGCAAGCAACAAACAGTTTTGACCGTTCGATTGACAATGATGTGGTCAATATTAGACAAAATAATCCTTTGACCAGTCCTAGTGTTTCGCACAACTCGGCAGCAGAAGATACTCGCTTACCTTCAGACAGTTTAGCGGCTTTATTAAGCCGTCAAGTTCAGCAAGCACCTGCAAATATTGGTCAAGGTATTAATCAAGCTCAGCATGATAAAATCGTCCAGGCAGCCGCTAAGCTAAATAACCCTAGTAACTCAGCGCAAGTTTCAACGCCAACACCGTCAAGCAATATTGAGCAGCAATTTAAAAGCTTCACCGACCGTTTAGAGCAAAATAGCCAAGAACAAGGTGATGAACAATCAAGCGACTCATATCAACAGCCGGTGATGAACCAAGCACAGTCTTTAGTAAGCGATGGCTTACCGCCACAAAATGTAAATAACGCCGACTTAGAGAAAATGAAACACGAAATGTCTTCTATTCGTGAATTACTAGAACATCAAATTTCGGGGTTAATGTGGCAGGATATGGCGCAAAAAGATCCCGCTCGTGCGATGTTGGTTAATCGACTAATGTCTTTGGGTATGAGCGAACAAGTTTCAGATCAAATTGCAGGTTATATTCCAGCACAAAAAAATGACCAAGATACTTGGTTATTAGCGAAGAAATTTATCAGCCAACAAATTAATACCACTAATAATGACATTATTCATCGTGGTGGCGTGGTTTCATTAGTGGGACCTACCGGCGTAGGTAAAACAACTACCGTAGCTAAACTCGCGGCGCGGTTTGCTCAGATTCATGGCGCAGACCAAGTGGTGATGATCTCAACAGATAACTACCGTATTGCTGGATTTGAACAATTAGCCACTTACGGCCGAATTATTGGTTGTGATGTAAAGCTTGCTGGTGATGCAAAAACCTTAGATACATTGTTGCAACAGTTCTCCAAAAAGAAACTGATACTTATTGATACTGCAGGTATGGGGCAACGTGATATGCGTTTAGCTAAACACCTAACTACTTTAGTTTCTAATGCAAGGGTCAGAATTCGCAACTATTTAGTGTTAGCTGCTAATACTCAACAACGAGTTATGCAAGAAAATGTTGATCGCTTTAAAAAAGTACCTTTAGCTGGCTGTATTTATACTAAACTTGATGAAAGCCTTAGCATAGGAGAAATAATTTCCACTTCGATTCAAAACGGTTTAGCGATAGGCTACTTAACGGATGGACAAAGAGTTCCTGAAGATATTAAAGTTGCAAATGCTGAAAAACTCGTTACGCTAGCAGATAAAATGAGCGCGAAAAATCAAATTAATAATCCAATAAATTGGCGAACAGCACCGATGAGTGCTAATACAGCTGTATTTCCATAACTTGTTCTAAATATGTGAATTTTGAAGCTATAAAAATATGCAGATTAAATGATTATAGGGTTATACTAAATTAAATTGATAGCTATTCGTAAGAAAGTAGAGAAATACGATAAATGAATGATCAAGCAAGTGGCTTAAGAAAAATGCAAAATTCAGCTCCGGTAAAAGTCATTGCTGTCTCTGGCGGTAAAGGCGGAGTAGGTAAAACTAACGTTTCGCTTAATACCGCTATTGCACTTGGACAATTAGGACAACGAGTTTTAGTTTTAGATGCCGATTTAGGCTTGGCTAATGTCGATGTTATGCTAGGTTTGCGGGTAAAACGTAACTTATCACATGTGCTTTCTGGCGAGTGTGAATTAGACGATATAATTATTGAAGGTCCCGCTGGTATTAATATCATTCCTGCTACGTCAGGTTCACAATCTATGGTCGATTTAACGCCTGCTGAACATGCGGGTTTAATTCGCGCTTTTAGTGATATGAACACAAAATTTGATGTACTTATTGTTGACACTGCCGCCGGTATTTCCGACATGGTACTAAGCTTTTGCCGTGCCTCACAAGATGTGATGTTAGTGGTCTGTGATGAACCTACATCTATTACTGATTGCTACGCCTTAATGAAATTATTAAGTCGAGATCATGGTGTATTTAAATTTAAAGTTGTTGCCAACATGGTGAGAACGCCAAGAGAAGGACAACAACTCTTTGGTAAGCTTTCTAAAGTTACCGATCGATTTTTAGATGTTGCACTTGAACTCGTTGCTGTCATTCCATTTGACGAAAATATAAGAAATTCCGTTAGAAAACAAAAAGCAATTGTTGAAGCTTATCCACAATCGCCTGCAGCGGTTGCTTTTAAATCTTTAGCAGGTAATTTAATTAAATGGCCGGTGCCTAAACAAGCGTCAGGTCATTTAGAGTTTTTTATTGAACAATTGTTAGAACATTAATAACAATAGTAATCAGATATGAGTACTTTGTTGAAAGTTCTATATCTTTCCTATAATTTAGCGAGTGAGCGATAGTGGTAAAACCAAATGCTTACAGTATTCAAACTGATAAATCTGCTATAATTTCGCAGCATACAGTTTTAGTGAAAAGAATCGCTTATCACCTATTAGCAAGGTTGCCTGCGAGCGTGCAGGTTGATGACCTTATTCAGTCAGGCATGATAGGCCTGCTTGAAGCGTCTAATAATTTTGATCACGGCAAAGGTGCAAGTTTTGAAACCTTTGCTGGTATTCGTATCCGTGGTGCTATGCTTGATGAAATACGCCGTGGTGACTGGACTCCCCGCTCTGTTCATAAAAATAGCCGCATGGTCAGTGAAGCGATAAAATTGCTTGAAGCAAGTTTAGGTCGTGATGTAACTGATATTGAAGTTGCTGAAAAACTTGATATTTCGTTAAATGACTACCATCATATTCTAAGTGAGGTAAGTACCGGTAAAATAATTGGTATTGAAGACTTAAGTACGGGGGCAGATGCTATATCGAATATGGAAGATGTGAATAATAACGATCCCTATGATAATTTTGAAAAAATAGTTTTTAAAAAATCGTTAACAGCATGCATTTCCACTTTACCCGAACGCGAAGCTCTAGTACTGTCACTATATTACGACGAAGAATTAAATCTTCGAGAGATTGGTCAAGTGCTTGATGTAAGTGAGTCGCGTGTTAGCCAAATTCACAGTCAAGCAATGCATAGGTTAAAAGGACGTATGCAATCTTGGCAAAGTTGAGTAGAATATACATATATTCACAATTTTAAAATGTTCTCACCGGAGGGTGCCTTGGATAAAAATATGAAAGTTCTTGTTGTTGATGATTTTTCAACGATGAGACGTATCGTCAAAAACTTGTTACGAGATTTAGGTTTCACTAACATTTCAGAAGCAGATGACGGTAGCACTGCTTTACCGATGTTAAAAGAAGGCTCTTTTGACTTTGTTGTAACTGATTGGAATATGCCAGGTATGCAAGGTATTGATTTGCTCAAAGCCATCCGTGCCGATGCGAAGTTATCACATATCCCAGTATTGCTGATCACTGCTGAAGCAAAGAAAGAACAAATTGTGATGGCGGCTCAAGCGGGTGTTAATGGCTATATTGTAAAACCATTTACCGCAGCGACGTTAAACGCCAAGTTAGATAAAATATTTCAACGCTTAGGTTAATTCCTTAATTAGATAGATAATTAATTAATCTAAACGTGAGGTTTTTGCATGAGTGCGAATACAAATGTGCATGTTTCTTTGGAAGAAGCAAAGCTACTGGTCGAATATTTAGAAAGTGGTCAACAAGACAAGGCAGATGAATTAATTGCTGAAATTCAAAATCCAATTAATTCTGAATTGTTTGCTGAAATAGGCAAGCTGACTCGCCAACTACATGACTCATTAAATAATTTTCAATTAGATTCCAGGTTAAATGATTTAGCGACAGCAGATATCCCCGATGCTCAAGAACGTCTAAACTACGTTATAACGCGAACGGAAGAAGCCGCTAATAAAACCATGGATGCTGTTGAATCTATTTTTCCCGTTGTGGATACGATACAAAAGCAAATAAAGGCTGTTAATCCGTTATGGCAAAAATTAATGCATAACAAATTGGAATTAACCGAATTTAAAAGTTTATGTGTTGATATAGATTTATTATTAAAAACGACAGATAGAGAATCAGTGCGTATGCATGATTTAATGACTGATGTTTTGATGGCGCAAGATTTTCAAGATTTAACCGGACAAGTTATTCGTAAAGTTATTGATCTAGTTCGTGAAGTAGAGGATAGCTTGATTGGTATGCTAACCGCTTTTGGTATTACGACAGATAGTAATGCAGAGCGAAGTAAACCTAAAGTAGGTGATAACTTAGTTGAAGGCCCGATCGTTAATGCAGCACAACGTGATGATGTTGTCGCTGACCAAGATGATGTTGATGACCTTTTATCAAGTTTAGGATTTTAATAGGAGTTGCTGGATGTCATTTGAGCAAGATGAAGAGATTCTTCAGGATTTTTTAATAGAAGCTGGAGAAATACTTGAAACGCTTTCGGAACAACTCGTAGAACTTGAAAACGACCCCGATAATGCCGAATTATTAAATGCTATTTTTAGAGGTTTTCACACCGTTAAAGGTGGGGCCGGATTTTTAGCATTACATAATTTAGTTGACGTATGTCATGGCGCGGAAAATATTTTCGATCTGTTACGTACCAACCAACGTAGTGTTAGTGCAAGCCTAATGGACGTTATTTTACAAGCGCTTGATGTTGTAAATGAAATGTTTGTACAAGTTCAAAACGGCGAGAAACTTGATAAAGCTGATGCTCAATTACTTGCAGAATTGCATCGTTTAAGCCAACCAGAAGGCAAAGAGCAAGCGCCTGCGCCAGTCGTTGTTGAAGCAGTAGCTACTCATGAAAGCGAAAGTTCTTCTAGCGATGAAATGTCAGAAGATGAATTTGAACGACTTCTCGACGAACTCCATGGTGGTGGCTCAGCTTCTACGCCAGCCCCAGCACCTGAAGCAACAGCAACGTCTTCAGACAGCAATGATATTTCAGATGACGAATTTGAATCCTTACTCGATGAACTTCACGGTCAAGGTGCTTTTTCGCCTGAAGTTGCTGCTAATAATTCAAGTAAACCATCTTCATCGAATAACAGTTCATCAGATGAAATAAGTGACGATGACTTTGAAGCTTTATTAGACGAATTACATGGTCAAGGTCAAGCGCCGAAATTATCTGTTACTCCAGCACCTAGCGCACCAACACCAGCACCAACACCTGTTGCTCAAACACCAGCCGCGAAGCCAGCACCTGTAGCTCCTGCAGCTAAACCTGTCGCTAAAGCGCCAGTACCAGAAAAAGCACCCGCTAAAGCAATGCAGGGTGAAACAACTGTTAGGGTTGACACTAAACGTCTTGACCAAATTATGAATATGGTTGGTGAGCTTGTTTTAGTGAGAAATCGCTTAACAAGTTTGGGCTTAACCAAAGAGGATGAAGATTTAACGAAAGCTGTTTCTAACCTTGATGCGGTAACGACTGATTTGCAAGGTGCGGTAATGAAAACCCGTATGCAGCCAATCAAGAAAGTCTTTGGACGATTTCCTCGAGTTGTTCGAGATTTAGCGCGCAGTTTAGACAAAGAAATTAAATTAGTGCTCAAAGGTGAAGAAACCGATCTAGATAAAAACCTTGTTGAGGCACTCGCTGATCCATTAGTGCATTTAGTGAGAAACTCTGTAGATCACGGTATAGAAATGCCTGATAAGCGCGAAGCATTGGGGAAACCAAGAGAAGGTGTCGTGGTGCTTTCTGCTTCTCAAGAGGGTGACCATATATTATTAACCATCAAAGATGATGGTGCAGGCATGAATGCAGAAAAGCTCAAAGAAATTGCGATTACTCGTGGTGTTCTTGACGCTGACTCTGCTGCTAGAATGACAGATAAAGAAGCCTTTAGTTTAATTTTTGCTCCAGGGTTCTCTACCAAGACTGAAATTTCAGAAGTTTCAGGCCGTGGTGTTGGCATGGATGTAGTCAAGACTAAGATCACCCAGTTAAACGGTACGGTAAGTATAGATTCTGAAATGGGCGTAGGTACAATCTTAGAGATTAAAGTACCGTTAACGTTAGCTATTTTACCGACATTAATGGTTATTGTTGGTAAGCAAACATTTGCTTTACCACTTGCTGGCGTGAATGAAATATTTCATCTTGATTTAACCACCACCAACGTTGTTGATGGACAATTAACCATTATTGTTCGTAAAAAGGCGATTCCACTCTTCTACTTAGATAAGTGGTTAGTACGTGATTTTGTTGAGAAGCCAAGAGAAAAAGGTCATGTGGTCATTGTTCAATTGGGCAATCAGCAAATTGGCTTTGTGGTCGACAGTCTAATTGGTCAAGAAGAGGTGGTGATAAAGCCACTCGACCGTCTATTACACGGCACACCAGGTATGGCCGGCGCAACAATTACCAGCGATGGTGGTATAGCGTTAATTATCGATGTGCCTAATATGCTGAAGTTTTACGCAAAAAAATCTGTTGTTAATAAAAAATTACGCTCTTAACGTATAATAAAGCCCTATTAAATTTTATTAGGGCTTTTTCATTCATAATAACAAATGAGATAATAAATGCCCTATAAGGTGTTGGTTGTTGATGACTCGAGTTTCTTTAGACGTCGAGTTACCGATATTTTAAATAAAGATCCGAACCTTACTGTTATTGATGTTGCTGTAAATGGTAAAGATGCTGTTGAAAAGGCTGTGTCATTAAAGCCTGATGTGATCACCATGGATATAGAAATGCCATTGCTTAATGGTATTGAAGCTGTGAAACAAATAATGGCGAAAGCGCCAACATCAATCTTAATGTTTTCATCGCTCACTCATCAAGGTGCTAATGCGACCCTCGAAGCCTTAGAAGCCGGAGCACTTGATTTTCTCCCGAAAAAATTTAGTGAAATAGCCAAAACAACTGATGATGCAGGTAGTTTGCTGCGTCAAAGAGTGGTTCAATTAGCGAAGACTAACGGTTTATTGAAAAGAAAATTGGCAGTAAAAGCTCACGCGTCACGAATTAGCCTATCTTCAACGGCCACTAATCCAGTGAGTAAACCCGTAAATAAATTCGACATTCAATCGAGAACTCCGCTGCGAACAACTAAAACTGAACCGAGTCAAAGTGAAAGTATTCGCAGTCAGGTTGTTAAAAGAAGCTCAGGTAAAAGTTACCAACTACTTGCTATAGGTACATCAACGGGTGGACCAATTGCCTTACAAAAAATATTAACGCAATTGCCGCAAAATTTTCCGTTACCCATTATTTTAATACAGCATATGCCGGCTGCTTTTACTTTTGCTTTTGCCAATCGTTTAAATACCTTGTGCAATATTAATGTTAAGGAAGCAGCAGATGGGGATATTTTAAAACCTGGTTGTGCTTACCTAGCGCCTGGTGGCAGGCAAATGATTATTGACGGTACGCCAAAATTAGCCAAGTTAAAAATTATAGAAGATAAGTCTGAAAAAATTGCTTTTAAACCAAGTGTTGATGTGAGTTTTGGCTCAGCAGCTAAGGTATTTGGTGGCTCAGTATTGGGTGTTGTATTGACCGGTATGGGCTCTGATGGCCGAGAAGGTGCTCGCATGTTAAAAGGTAAAGGGGCGACAATATGGGCACAAGACGAAGCTTCTTGTGTGGTTTATGGTATGCCGCAAGCCGTTACCGTTGCAGGTATTTCTGTTTTATCTTTAGCATTAGAAGATATCAGCCAAAGTATTATCAAGGAAGTGGACCATGGATAAGTTAACCATTGCCGGGCTTTTTGTCGCAATTACGGCCATATATTTAGGTTTTATTCTCGATGGAGGCTCCCTCGCTGCGTTATTTGAGTTACCTGCCTTTATCATTGTCTTTGGCGGTACTTTAGGGGCTGTAATGTTACAGTCATCTTCAGCGCAATTTTTTCATGCGTTGTCTTTATTAAAGTGGATATTTTATCCACCCAAGTATGATATTGACCAAGGCATTGATTCGATAGTTTCTTGGTCTGAAAAAGCACGAGAATCTGGATATTTATCACTGGAAAATATTGCCGAAGAAGAACAAGATTTTTATACCAATAAAGCGCTTAACTTATTAGTTGATGGTATAGAAGTAGACAACTTGCGTATCTCATTAGAATTAGATTTAGATCTTTATCGCGAGCATAATTTGCGCTCTGCTCATGTTTTTGAGTCTATGGGCGGTTACAGTCCTACCATAGGTATTTTAGGAGCGGTACTTGGCCTCATTCATGCGATGAGTAATCTTACCGATCCCACTTTACTTGGACAAGGCATTGCAACGGCTTTTATTGCGACTATTTACGGCGTTGGTTTTGCCAATTTAATTTATCTGCCCGTTGCTAATAAAATAAAGGCTATTATTCACCAGCAAACCATGTACCGAGAAATGATTGCTGAAGGCCTTATTTCTATTGCATTAGCAGAAAATCCACATGCCATTGAAAATAAGTTGTCGGCCTTTCGGTTAGAGCAATGAACCACTTAAGGAAACGTCGACATTCAGTCGAAAATGATAATGTCGACAGATGGTTAGTTTCATACGCCGATTATATGACCTTGCTCTTTGCGTTATTTGTTGTTTTATATGCAATGGCAATGGTTGATGAAGAGCCCTATGAAACCGCGACAGAATCAATAGGTAAAGTTTTTCAAGCCAATAATAAACTACCTAAAAATCGGGGGCATGGTGACGATATCCTCGATGTTAACAGCTCAAAAACTAATAAGCGCTTGTATGGTAATGGCATTTTAGATGTCGCTGGCCCTGAACTTTTTGACGGAGAGAAAACACTTTCTAATGTTTCTGACAGTCAGGTAGGCACAAATCTAACGTCACTAGAAAAAGAATTACATACCGCCTTGTATGAATTAATCGAATCAGGTTATGCGCAACTGCAGATTGATGGCGATTGGTTAGAAATAGAATTAAACAGTGGTATGCTTTTCCCCAGCGGCTCATCATCAGCAACCAACAATGCAACAACAATACTTGCGGTTATTTATGATGTAATTGGTTCATCCAGCAATTTTATTCGCATAAGAGGCTATACTGATAACCAACCGATTAATACTGAGATATTTTCTTCAAATTGGGAATTATCAGTTTTTAGAGCAACGGCTATTTTACGAGTGCTTGAAGACTTATCCCTTGATCCTGCTCGTATGGCTATTGAGGGTTATGGGCAATATTATCCACGAGAAGACAATAAAACAGCACAAGGCCGCGCGCAAAACCGTCGTGTTGTTATCGCTATATCAAAATATGGTTTAGAAAAGTCAAATTTACTTGCGACCCCTACCATCAGCATTAAAGACGTCGAAGCCATAAAGCAGATAGATAATGGTGATGATGAGGATAATGAAATACGTATCATAAGACTTGATAATGGTGGCATTAGAATTACAACACGAGAAGATGATAACCCCTCTTCTGAGCAGAACAATAATTAGCACAACGAAATAAGTAGGTTAGCAACTTGGTAGTATGGACAGTAGCAAATCAAAAAGGTGGCGTTGGTAAAACCACAACAACAATCTCCTTAGGTGGCTTATTAGCTGAGCAGGGCTATAAAGTGTTGTTGGTAGATACTGATCCCCATGCTTCTTTGAGTTATTATTTTGGTATCGAATCTGAAGATCTTGAGTTAAGTGTTTACGATTTATTTGTTCAAGTTTCAACGAAAGAACAAATAATGCAAAGTTTATGTCCAACGAAATACGACAATATAGATATACTCCCGGCAACTATGGGCTTAGCTACTTTAGACCGTTCACTCGGTAATAAAGGTGGTATGGGCTTAGTGTTGAAAAAAGCGATGATAAAAATAGCCGATGAATATGATTATGTCTTAATTGATTGTCCACCGATTTTAGGTGTGCTGATGGTGAATGCTTTGGCGGCATCGCAACGTATTATTGTGCCAGTGCAGACTGAGTTCTTAGCCTTGAAAGGCTTAGACCGCATGATGAAAACAATGGATATTATGCAAGTTGAGCAAGATAAGCCGTTTAAATATACCATAGTGCCGACTATGTTTGATAAACGTACTAAAGCATCATTACTGACCTATAGAAAGTTACAAGAGCTATACGATGATAGTGTTTGGGCCGGTGTTATACCGGTAGATACTAATTTTAGAAATGCCAGTTATGCAATGCAGGTACCTTCAGATTACGCACCGTTAACACGTGGTGTTAGTGCATATAAAAAACTACTAAGCAGTTTATTAGAACTGCAAAAATTAGGTTAATTGTCCAATGGCAAAGTCACTCGCTGCAAGTAAGAAATTAATGCAGAATTATTTATCAGAATTGTTGACTGAAGATCAGCAAGAATCGGACCTGCCAATTATTTCTGTAAAAGCAAAATATCAGCAACCGTTAGAAAAACTTTTACAAAAAGTTGATATTACTGAACGTATTGCCGACCCAATAGATGAACCTGTTTATACTGTAAAAAGCTCAGTAAAAAATGAACGACCTAAAATAGTTGAAGAAAAAATTCAGGACAAAGTCGAAGAAAAAACGCAATTGACTCTTGATGAACCGCTTAAGACAAGAAAAAGTGATCAGCCATTAATTGTTCATCAGAGTAAAAATTATCGAAAGGGTAGTTTTCAAGCGATGTTCTTTAATGTTGCGGGTTTAACGATTGCAGTGCCGTTGATTGAATTGGGTGGCATACATAACGAAGACAAGACAACGAGTCTAATGGGTAAGCCTAAATGGTTTACTGGTGTTATGTTACATCGAGATGAAAAAATTAATGTAGTGAATACCGCTTTATGGGTAATGCCAGAAAAATGTGACGAAGCGTTAATAAATTCGCTAAACTATCAATATATTGTCATGCTAGGTAATAGTCATTGGGGATTATCGGCTGAAACATTAGTCGATACAGTGACGTTAGAGCAAGAAGATGTAAAATGGTTAGACCTACCGAACAAACGACCTTGGTTAGCCGGTTTAGTCAAAGAACGTATGTGTGCACTGCTTGATGTCGAGTCTTTGATTAAGTTACTTGACGCAGGCGCAAATATTAACCAAGATTAATGGCTAGATCTCCAGATAGTATTATACTATGTACACTAGACGAATAATCAAACAGATTGATTTTCAATAAGATATTTAAGAGGCAGGCTGTATGGCTGATGATAGACGTAATGCAAATGAAAACGTAGACAACGATGAAGTGTTGCAATGGGTAACCTTTAAGCTTGATAGTGAAACCTACGGTATTAATGTAATGCAAGTGCAAGAAGTCTTGCGCTATAGTGAAATTGCACCGGTGCCAGGAGCACCTACATATGTATTAGGTATCATTAATCTGCGAGGGAACGTTGTTACTGTCATTGATACCAGACAACGCTTTGGGCTTAAACCTGCGGATATTTCTGATAATACTCGTATTGTTATCATTGAAGCCGAAAAACAAGTTATTGGTATCTTGGTAGATAGTGTCGCTGAAGTTGTTTACTTAAAAAATTCTGAGATAGATGATGCTCCGAATGTTGGTAATGACGATAGTGCACGATTCATTCAAGGTGTTTCAAACAGAGAAGGTGAGTTATTGATTTTAGTCGACCTAAATCAGTTACTTTCTGACGACGAATGGGATGAACTTAAACAGTTCTAGGCTGTTTACTGAGTCTCTTTAAATAAAGCCTGGCTTATCAGGCTTTATCTAGTTGTAATGGTTTAAGAAGCGTTTATGTTTATTATCTCGCCACTTTTGATTTTAGTTAGCAGTTTTGTGCTTTTTATAGTGCTAATGGGTTATATTTATCGCCAAAAAACTTATTTTCATCGAACTAATAAAGTGCTGAAAACACAACTTGAAACGCAAGAGTTGTTTATAAATGAGCTACAATCGTCGCAAAATAGCGTAAATAAACAATTGCTTGAGTTTAATAATAAGCTTGAAAGTCTGCAGTTAGAAAACGAGCAAGTCAGTAAACAACTTGAACATCGTATTAAAATACTGCAACAAGAGAGTGGGCTTCAAAAGCAATTAATAGATCAATTTCAAAATCAGCAACCGCAAGATAAACTCTATTCACGTGCTTTTAAACTCGTTGAGTTAGGCGCAGAGATCGATGAGGTCGTTCGAGAATGTGACATCCCACTTGCTGAAGCTGAGATGTTAATATCTGTCCACAGAAATAAAACATCGCCTTCTTAAAACCAATCATTTTATGGTTTTTCCGCAGATAAATAGTTAAAGCTTTTATGTTGCATTGCATTTTTGCGTGGTAAACTGCGTCATTATTTTTTTACTCAATATCAAGGACGCTAAGTGAAAGTAGCCGCTATATTTTCTTATTTGTTCAATAATCCAACAAAAAAAATTGTTGTCATTCTACTGGCATTAGTTATTTCTGCCTGTTCATCAACACCTGCTGAAAATAGTGCTAGTGTTTCAGATCCTAAAGATCCATTAGAATCAATTAACCGACCGTTTTGGACTTTTACCTGGGATTATGCAGACAAATATGTGCTTAAACCGACAGCCCAAGCGTATGTTGAATATATGCCAACAGACTTTAGGTCCGGGATACATAATGTTGCCTTAAACCTAAACGAACCATCAACGGTTATAAATAACCTGCTGCAAGGAAAGTTTAGTGAAGCGGGTAAAAGTACGGGGCGTTTTATCCTTAACTCTACTATTGGCATATTTGGATTTTTTGACCCAGCAAGTGACTTCGAGTGGATCAGAGCACAAGAAGAGTTTGGTGAAGTCTTAGGCTCATATGGTGTTGGAGATGGACCTTATCTAGTTATACCGGCTCTTGGGCCAAGCTCAGTTCGTGAAGAAGTGGGTGACTATGTTGATAAATACTACTGGCCATTAGCGATTATTGATTTTTGGCCTAACTTACTTCGCCAAGCCGTACTCGGGCTTGAACAACGAGCTGCGCTTGTTGATCAAGAGCAAATTATTAATGAATCTATTGATTCATACGAATTTGTAAAAAATGCTTACTTTCAAAATATGGAATTTAAAGTTTATGATGGTAACCCGCCCATCGTGATTGATGAAGACAGTGAAGACGAAATTAATGCCTTTTTAGAAGAACTCGATAACATGGCAGACGTTGATCAATAAACTTGCTTTGCAGAGTGAAGCTTAAAATACTTCAAGCTTCACTCATTTTTACAAAACTATTAATTAAAAAAAAGGCTGTGGTGTTAATGTAAATCGCGGTTTTTTTGATGTGATAATTAAAGATTAAGCTAATTTATTATACTGCTTGATCGCAACACTGAGATATTTACGGGTAAAAATTAACGATACTGGCCGAAGTAAAATAAAATACACGGCTAGAAAACTAAACAAAGATACCACAAAGAGCAGCCCATCTAATTGTGCCATAAATATAAAAGGTGGCACCAACATGATTAACTTCAAAATATTTAATACGAACTTCTCTGGTGCGGTCAATTTAGCGGCAGCGAGTGTTAAAATCTGCTGTCTTTGCCCAAGCGTATAGCTTTCGAGTTCGGGAAGTTTATTTGTTGAAAATATAAAAGCCATAGGTATCGTATTTTTAGTGAGTAATAGCAGTATTCTACAGTATTTTTACACTTAATTAAGCAAACAAGTACCGAATTGTCTCTGGGTTTGGTAGAATTGCGGCAAATTTTTTGTGAGTGAAATATAAATGAATATCATTGAAGCTAATTTTGACGCAGCAGGTAAAAAGTTTGCCATCGTTGTTTCACGTTTTAACAGTTTTGTAGTTGAAAATTTATTAGAAGGTGCAGTTGATGCACTTAAACGCCATGGCAATGTTGCAGATAACGACATTACTATTGTTCGTGTTCCTGGCGCATATGAATTACCCCTTGCTGCTAAGCGTATTGCAAGTAAAGGCGAGTTCGATGGCATTATAGCTATTGGCGCCGTTATTCGTGGCGGAACTCCACATTTTGATTTTGTTGCGGGCGAATGTAATAAAGGCTTAGCGCAAGTTTCAATGGAATACACTATTCCTGTTGCTTTTGGTGTTATTACAACCGATACCGTTGAGCAAGCAATAGATCGTGCCGGACTTAAAGCAGGTAATAAAGGCGCAGAAGCGGCTTTAAGTGCTTTAGAAATGGTTAATGTTTTAGATAAAATATAAGCGGGAATTTTTGTGAAACCAACTCCTAGAAGGAAAGCTCGTGAGTTAGCTGTTCAAGCTATTTACTCATGGCAGCTTAGCCAAAACTCAGTAACTGATATCGAAGTTAACTTTTTAACTGATAACAGTGCGCGCCGTTTTGATATTCCATATTTTCAACAATTACTCCACGGTGTAACCAAATCAGTTGGTTCTATCGATGAAGCTATTTCTCCACATGTTGACCGTCCTTTAAACGACGTTGACCCAGTAGAAAAAGCTATTTTACGTGTCGCCATTTATGAATTGAAAGATTGTAAAGATGTGCCATACCGAGTTGTTATTAATGAAGCTATCGAATTAGCAAAATCTTTTGCTGCTGACGATAGTCATAAATTTGTTAATGGTGTTCTTGATAAAGCCGTTAAACTGATTCGTCCAGAAGAATAATTTGCGTTCATTTTCTCAAAGCAAAGCAAAGGATTGGTTGTTGTATGAAAGAATTTGAAGTCATTCGACGTTATTTTACTGAACAGGTAGTGAAGCGCAAAGACGTTTATTTAGGTATTGGTGACGATTGTGCACTGGTTACTCCGGGTGAACGCCAACACATTGCAGTAACGACAGATACCTTAGTGGCAGGTGTTCATTTTCCTTTAAATACATCGCCACGTGCTATTGGTCATAAATCGATAGCTGTTAATTTGTCTGATCTTGCCGCTATGGGGGCAGAGCCTAGTTGGGTTTCTTTAGCACTCACGCTTCCTGAGATTGATGAAAATTGGATCAATGAATTTTGCCTTGGTGTTTTTGACCTTTGTGAATTTTATAATGTCCAGCTTATTGGTGGTGATACGACGCAAGGACCATTGAGTATAACCATTACAGCGCAAGGACAAATTCCTTTTGGACAACATATTTCCCGTTCAGGTGCTAAAGCCGGAGAATGGTTATATGTTACCGGTGAGATAGGTGCAGCGAACCTCGCTTTACAACATATCCAAGGTAAAGTGAAAGTAGCAGCTAAATATCAGCAAGAAATACAAAAACGCTTAGACTTTCCAAAAGCAAGGGTTTTGGCTGGACAAGCTTTACGTAAATATGCGACTTCTGCGATAGATTTATCTGATGGTTTAGTCGCAGACCTAGCTCATATCTGTAATGCCTCGGGTGTTGGTGCTAATATTGTTCTTGATGCTTTACCACTTTCTGCCGCATTAAGTGATACTGTTGGTATAGACGCAGCGTACGATATTGCTTTAGAAGGTGGCGATGATTACGAGCTATTATTTAGTGTTACTGAAGATAACCGCGTAGGCATGGAAACAGCCTTAGCTAACTCAGGCAATAAGATCACCTGTATTGGCCAATTGAATGGTTCAGGAAAAATTACCACGACATTAAATAAAAAAGCGGTAAATATTAAGGTTCAGAGCTATGAACATTTCTCTGATACTCCTTCTACTAAATAATGTAAGTTAAATGTAATGAGTAAATCTACCGAGAACTTTCGTATAACTAACCCCATCCATTTTCTTGCTTTAGGGTTTGGTAGTGGTTTATTACCTAAAGCACCAGGTACTTATGGCACGCTTGCGGCCATTCCTTTGTACCTGCTGTTAGCGCCTACTTCAGTCAGTACTTATTTAGCTATTGTTATTATCATGAGCATTGCCGGTATCTATATTTGTGGAAAAGCCGCAGAAGATGCAGGTGTACCTGATCATGGCGCAATTGTCTGGGATGAAATTGTTGGTTTTTTAATCACTATGTTTCTTGTTCCTTTGACATGGCAAAGTATTGTTGTTGGTTTTATCTTATTTAGAATTTTTGATATTTTTAAACCTTGGCCTATTTCCTATGTAGATAAAAATTTACATGGCGGTCTAGGTATTATGGTTGATGATATTCTTGCGGGCTTAGCAGCACTGGCTTGCATGCACCTTATCTTTTAATCCATAGCACAGAACGTCGAGTTTTAGTGTCTGGTCACTTCTTTTTAAAACCTTAATTAAATGACGGGTTACTTGATACATATCAGCCTATTTATTTTTCAACTTGCTACTATAAATTAAAGACATACTTTAATGCGGTAGTGATAATGGAAGAATGGGTTGGTGGGATTTGGCATAAGTATATTACCCGTAAAGCCAGTACCGAATATGAGCAAGCAAGCGTGTGCTTTAGTGAGGTCAGTAAATCTGTTGGTATGGTTTTTCGTGCCTTAGGTGGCGACGTTGTTAAGCGTATAGAGGCGGCGAGTTCAAGAGATTATCTCGTTCGTCGCACCTTTCTGCAAAAAGTATCGGGTGAAAATCAACAAGTCAGTCTTGCGTGGCAAGACCCTGAGAGTTTACGTTTACCTGAACGTTTAGCGGTATTTCCAACGACTGAACTCAATCGTGACCTTTATATTTGGCTAGCTATTTTAGCTGCGCATCATAGTGGACGCTTTCAGCATTGGGCGATAGATAATCAGCAACTCGTTGTTGAAGTCTTAACAAAATTTCCAGCATTAACTCCCCGTTATCAACGATTAGCCCAAGCTTTTTTAGTAAGCAGACCCTCGTTAAAAAAACTACCCGAGCAAGAAAAAATAATGGAGCAGGCGATTGTCCAAGCGATTCTAGAACCGGGCACTGTTAAAATATTTCCTACGGTTAATTACGCGCCGAAAGCGGTATTTCTTTGGTTATATCCTTCAGCTCATGTTGATCCATTACTCTTGCCTGATTATCAAGACATTACTGAAGACGAAAACCAAGCTCAAGAAAGTAAGCAATCAACAAAAAATAAAATTAGCCGTAAAAAAGCAGATCGCGAACAAGCAGATGAAAGTAACGATGGCATGATGATTTTTCGTTTAGAAAGCCTTTTTTCATGGAGCGAATTTTCAAAACTAGATCGAGGCTCTGACGATACCGATGAAGATGAAGAAGATTTATTACGTACAGCAGAAGATCTCGACAATATTACTTTATCGCAACAACAAGACCAAAAAAGTGCCAATATAAAAATTGATTTAGATTTACCTTCCGCGTCCGAAGATGATATTCCGCTTGGGAAAGGCATTTCTTTACCCGAATGGAATTACAGAACGCAGCAGTTAGAAGCCGACCGTTGTTTACTACAACCAATGCTGCCAAAAAATTATACGGCTCAATCTTTGCCTATTAAGCTTCAAAAAACGGCAAAGGCTATTCAAGCTCAATTTGAACAATTAACCAGTGTACGTTACTGGCTAAAAGCCCAACCGCAAGGCGAAGAACTTGATTTGTCTGCTTGGTTAGACTTTTATGTAGAAAGTAAAATAGCGCCGACTCAAGAAAAAGGACTTTACCAAAGTTTTAGAGGTAACAATCGCGACATTTCTAGTTTATTACTGGCTGATTTATCTATGTCTACTGATGCTTATTTAGATGATGATAACCGTGTTATTGACGTGGTTCGCGATAGTATGCTGTTATTTGGTGAGGCGTTAAATAGTGTTGGTGATAACTTTGCTATGTATGGTTTCTCTTCAGTAAGACGTTCAAATGTTCGTCTTACTATGCTAAAAAACTTTAATGAACCATACAATGATGAAATTCGTGGCCGCGTTCAATCTATTCGCCCCGGTTTTTATACACGAATGGGAGCGGCTATTCGCCAAGCAACCAAGGTTTTACAAGAGCAGCGTAGTACGCAAAAATTGCTACTGATTTTAACCGATGGAAAACCTAATGATATAGATCATTATGAAGGGCGTTTTGGTATCGAGGATACTCACCAAGCGATTGCTGAAGCAAATAGGTTAGGCATTAAACCGTTTTGTATTACCATTGACCAAGAAGCAGAAGAGTATTTACCTTATTTATTTGGTCGTGATGGCTTCACTGTTATTTTACGACCAGCACAATTACCGATACGTTTGCCGCAACTTTATCATCAATTAACGAGTCATTAATTATGTCTGCGAAACAGTTACCTTGTCTTTATTGCCAAACAAAAAATGAGATTAATAGGGAAAATTGTCAAAATTGTGGAATGCCGTTAGCAAAAGATCATCCTGACGGTGAAAATGCGCGGCAACGATTTTTTGTCAAAGCCTTCTGGGGTATTGTTATATTTTGTATCGTGATGATGATTTACTTACCGAGATATCTTTTTTAATCAGATTATGGGCTGTAAACTCTTTAGTGCAACTATTTGTTGACAGCTTAACCCTCAGAAAAATAACTCAATGCTATCATTAATACCAATTATTGTTCTCGCTGGTATAATGCCGCTATCTTATATCGTTATCTTCTATACTTACTTGTATTTTAAAACGTATTTTGACGTTTTATCAAAGTAAGCCATAAATTTCAGGAGTTCTTCAAGCAATGTCTACTATGAATTTATTAAACGAAACCCACAATTCAGCCCGAGTTAGTTGGCTTGTCACTGCGAATAAAGCAGATACCGACTTTCCTATTCAGAACTTACCTTTTGCGGTTTTTAAACGTGCAAATAGCGAAGAAGCATTCCGTGGTGGTGTAGCCATTGGTGATCAAGTTATTGACTTAGCTGCCTTGGCTAACGCAAATGTTTTTGACGGTCTAGCCCAAGCAGGCGTAAAAGCCTGTAATGCACCACAGTTAAATGATTATATGGCGATGGGTAAAGCGACATGGAGCGCTTTACGTTTAGCACTCTCTGATGCTTTGAAAGAAGGCTCAGCTTTACAAGATAAAGTGGCCGCTTGTTTAATTGCTCAAGCTGACGTTGAATACGCACTACCTTGTAATATTGGTGATTACACTGATTTTTATACCTCAATTCACCATGCTACGTCAGTGGGTTTGAAGTTCCGTCCAGACAACCCATTATTACCTAACTATAAATGGGTACCTATTGGTTACCACGGTCGTTCATCTTCTATTGATGTTTCTGGTCGAGATTTTAAGCGTCCTTCTGGACAAACTAAAGCGCCGACAGCAACTGAACCATCATTTGGCCCTTGTAAGCGTCTCGATTATGAATTAGAAGTAGGCATATTCATTGGTAAAGGTAATGACTTAGGCGATGCTATCTCTATCGATAACGCCGAAGATCATGTCTTTGGTTTATGTTTATTCAACGATTGGTCTGCGCGTGATATTCAAGGTTGGGAATACCAACCCTTAGGGCCATTTTTGTCGAAGAACTTTGCGTCAACAGTCTCACCTTGGATTGTGACGACAGAAGCATTAGCACCTTATCGCTCGGCTTGGACACGTGTTGAGACAGATCCTCAACCAATGCCATACCTAGAGTCAGAAAATAATCGTGCGATCGGTTCATTTGATATCCAGCTACAAGCCTTGCTTGAAACCCAAAATATGCGTGAAAAAAGTGAAGAAGCGGTTGAAATGTCACAATCTAACTTTAAAGATTCATACTGGACAGTGGCACAAATGGTCGCTCATCATACCGTTAATGGTTGTAACCTTCGCGCGGGTGATATGTTTGGCAGTGGTACGCAATCTGGACCTAAGCCTGAAGAAGCTGGTTCAATGTTAGAGCTTTCAAATGCGGGTGCCGATCCTATTACTTTACCTAATGGTGAAAAACGTACTTTCTTAGAAGATGGTGACAACGTCATAATGAAAGGTTGGTGTCAAAAAGAAGGTGCGGTACGCATTGGTTTTGGTGCTGTATCAGCGACAATTTTACCAGCGAGTTAATGGCTAAATTAGCTAATTGCTCATTGAGTTAATCGCAAAGCGTTGGTTGTTTATGATCAGCGCTTTTTTTATCACTAAATTTCAATAGTAATAATCTATTTTATTCCCCCACTACTTCTCATTAAATTTTGTTTTGATCTAGATTATCTTTTTTATAAATCAGCCCTGCGAATACAAAATTATTCAATAAGTGTGCATAAATAAGCGACGAAATGCTAAAAAAAGACGATGAATTACTTTGTATATTGTATGCACTGTGAAGTTAGTGTTAATTTTTAGTGCTTTGACTGTGACTTCACTAAATAGTGCAATATTTTTATAATTTATTTTTATGTCAATTTGGAATAAGAAAATTCTTTTAGGTCTATTTAGGTCTATTTGATTACGAAAATATTCGGATATTAATTTCTGGTTAATAAGTCCACAGTCACTAGCCTGTATAGTCCTCATAGAGAAAACCTCTTTATCAATAACTAGACTTCTTTTCGTAATTAAACGTTATTTAATGAAGAACATCTATTTTCGCGCTATTTTCAATTAATTTCGCCCTTGTAAACACTTTTAGGCTGTTTTATAAAGTACCTGCAAGTCTAGGTAGTTTCACCTATTGACTACCTAGTCTAAAAAAACATAAAAATATAAAAATATAAACATAAATCTATGAAGGAAGTAACATGTCTACTCAATTATTTCGTACAGCAACGTTAACGTTAGCGGTAAGTATTGCACTAGGTACTGCCCCAGCATATGCAGAAGAAAACAGCTCAAAAGTAAAAGTAAAAGATGTAGAAAGAATAGCGGTTGTTGGCTCACGTTCAGCGCCTCGTTCTGTTGCTGACTCTCCTGTTCCAATTGATATTATTGGTGGTGAAGATTTAGAGAAAATGGGTTCAAGTGACATGCTTGATCAACTTGTCGGCAGTGTTCCTTCATTTAACGTACACGCTAACCCAATTAGTGATGCGGCGACATTAGTTCGTCCGGTAAACTTACGTGGTTTGTCTTCAGATAGCACATTGGTGTTATTAAATGGTAAACGTCGTCATCGCGCTTCAGTTATTGCATTCCAAGGTGGCGGCATTAACGATGGTGCACAAGGTCCAGATATTTCTGTTATTCCAAGCATAGCGTTAAAGCAAGTTGAAGTACTACGTGACGGTGCAGCAGCACAATACGGTTCAGATGCAATCGCTGGTGTAATGAACTTTGTCTTAAAAGATGCTGCAGAAGGCGGTAGTTTCTCTGTTAAGCACGGTGAATATTACGAAGGCGATGGCGCTACAACAACCTACGCAGGTAACGTTGGTATGCCATTAACTAAAGATGGTTTCGTTAACTTAAGTTTTCAATATAAAAATGCTGATGCGACAAGCCGCAGTGTTCAAGTAGCCAATGCTGCGACCATTGCAGCGGCCGGTAACTCATTCATCGCTGAAGAAGCTCAAGTTTGGGGTTCTCCAGAAGTTAATGATGACACCACACTTTTTGGTAATATTGGTCTTGATTTAGGCAATGATAAAAAATTCTACATGTTCGGTAACTATTCAGAACGTGATGTAAAAGGTGGCTTCTACTGGAGAAATCCACATAACCGTTCAAGCATTTATTCAAATGATGGTGGTGACACACTACTTGTTGGCGATTTAGATGGCGTAGATAACGGTATTACTTGTCCTACCATAGCTATTGGCGCTAATGTTTTAGACCAAGCTGATTATCAGTCTATTGCCGACAATAGTACGGCTTTAGGTAAAAACTGTTTTGCGGTTAACGAAACATACCCAGGCGGCTATACGCCAAACTTTGGTGGTAATGTAGTCGATACATCATTAACTATGGGTGTTGAAGGTGAAATTAACGGCGGAATGCTAGACGAAGTTTTCTTTGATATCAGTGGTTCTGTTGGTCGTAATAAATCAAGCTTTAGTATTGTAAATACCATTAACTCTTCAATGGGTCCTGAATCTCCACGTGATTTTGATTTAGGTGATTACACACAATTAGAAAAAACGTTTAACTTAGATTTATCTAAGGGCGTTGAAGTTGGTCTAGATTCACCAATGAATGTTGCGGGTGGTTTAGAATGGCGCGAAGAGACATTTGAAATTGGCGCGGGTGATCAATACTCATTCCTTGCTGGTCCATTAATCGACCAAGGGTTTAACTTAGGCTCACATGGTTTCCCTGGTTTTCAACCATCACAAGCCGGTGTATTCTCTAGACGCAGTGTTGCTGCATACGTAGATGTTGAAGCATACATTACTGACGACTTTTTACTTGGCGCAGCTTTACGTTATGAAGACTTCTCATCATTTGGTGATACGTTAAATTATAAATTAACGGCTCAATATTCTATTAATGATGAGTTATCAATACGTGGTTCTGTAAGTACTGGTTTTAGAGCTCCTACCGTTGGTCAAGCTAATGTAAGTAACGTTTCTACCGCATTAGAAGATGGTGAATTAACTGATTCAGCGTTATTACCACCAACAAGTGAATTTTCAAAATTATTTGGTGGTAAAGAATTAGAGCCAGAGCAGTCAAGCAGCTATGCATTTGGTGCTGTTTATCAAAATGGAGATTTTTTCTTTACGGCTGATTACTATCATATTGAAGTTGATGACCGTATTACACAATCTGACCGTACAAAATTAGAAGAAGCTGACTATGCTAAATTAGAAGCATTAAATGTAGCTAACCCTCGTTCAGTCGGTACAGTAAGTTTCTTTGCTAACGATTTTGATACTACAACACAAGGTGTCGATATTGTTGCAAACTACGGTATGCAGTTGTTTGAAGGTGATACTAAACTTAGCTTAGCTTACAACTGGAATGAAACCGATGTTACGGGTAGTTCTGATATTACAGGTGCTTTTAAAGTTAAACGCTTAGAAGAAGGTTTACCAAAGCATAGAGGTTCATTCACTGTTTCTCAAAGCTGGGATAATATCAGTATGTACGTTCGTGGTAACTACTTCGGTGAATACCATGCGGTACACGTAGATTATGACCTAGCCGCTCAAGATGCTGATGCAGCAATTACTTTTGATGCTGAAGTGAGTTACTTTATTAATGACTCATTTACAATAGCAGCTGGTGCACAGAACATCTTTGATCAACAAGCTGAAGAGTTAGAGTTTGAAGAAGCTTCACGTAATCATCCTGATGGCTTCACACCTAATAACCAATGGGGCGGTAAGTACTACGAAACATCTCCATTTGGCTTTAACGGTGGCTTCTACTACGTAAAAGCAACCTATAGCTTTTAATTGAGTTGTAAATAGCGGTTAGAACACTAATCGTCTTACTTAAAAAAGTCAGCTAATTTAGCTGACTTTTTTATATAAAAATATTGAGGTGTTGAATAGGTTAGTTAACTATGTCGAGAATAATAACTTGGTCGAGAATAATAACCTGCTCACAGTGAAGCTAAATTAGCGTGGGGCTGGGTAAATTTACTTGGTACTTGAATGTTGTTTTTGATTTTTCAGCCAAAGGTTAAAGATTGTTAGCTTGTACATGACCTACTTTAAAGCTCTGAACAAGTTCAATGCGTTTTTTATTTATGGCTTCTTTAATATCTGCACCTTGTATTCCTTGTTCGATAAACTCTTTAGCGGTTACCGTTAAGGCCGCTTCAAAAGCACTACGTAAGTAATCTACTTGCGGATAGGGTTTGTTCTCATTGTACAAACGACCGCGAAAATCAGCCGTACAGGCAGTCAAGAAATCAGTAAACTCTTCAGGCTTGCGCCATACATCTAAACTATTAAACAACTTAACTAGCGTGTTGGCTTTTAATTCAAATGCTTTATGGCAATGTAAATGAAATTCACAGACTTTACGCGCTAAAATTTTGTGATCTTTAGGCACTTTTAATTGCTCACATATTTTGTCAACTAATGCTAAACCTGAGTTTTCATGACCCCGGTGGCTGGGCCAATTTTCTGCTAAGGTCAAAGACTTACCCAAGTCATGACAAAGTGCCGCGAACCGTACAGATGTTTTAGGGGAAAGCTTTACCGCTTGTTGCAGAACCATCATAGTATGAATACCCGAGCAAATTTCTGGGTGCCATTTTTCTGGGTTAGGGATCCCCCATAGCGAGTCAAGTTCAGGCCATATTTTGGCTAATGCGCCACATTCACGTAACACTTGAAAAAATACTTCGGGGTTATTTTCAGTCAAACTGCGCTGCATTTCTTGCCAAATACGTTCACCTGACAGTGTCGCTAATTCTCCACTTTCACTGATTTTAGTCATCAAGTCTACTGTTTCGACAGCAATGGTAAAACCATAATCATGATAACGGGCAGTAAATCGAGCTACCCGTAAAACACGAAGCGGGTCTTCAACAAAAGCTAATGAAACATGTCGCAGTATGCGGTTTTTTAAATCAACTTGGCCATTATAAGGGTCAATAATAGTGGTGCTATCAACGCTATCGTTAAAGGGCATCGCCATTGCATTAATAGTGAGATCGCGGCGAAGTAGATCTTCTTCAAGGGTAACCGCGCTACTCGCATCGCAAACAAAACCGGTATAGCCCTGGCCTTGCTTACGTTCAGTTCTTGCTAAGGCATACTCTTCTTTAGTCTTGGGATGCAGAAATACCGGAAAGTCTTTACCGACTTGCGTAAAGCCTAATGTCAGCATCTGTTCAATCGTTGCGCCTACAACAACATAATCATGATCATAGACCTTGTGTCCTAAAAGTTTGTCGCGAACGGCACCGCCGACTAAATAGCGGTTAAGTACTGAAAGGTCATTGTTGATCATTATTACTCTTTATTTATTAAAGCTGACATATTTTCAGAAAGCTTAGCATATTTATATAAATTATTTACCAGCTAGTTTTGACTTATGATGGACTACAGGGTAGTTTCTATGACAGTTTATTGACTTTAAAAATTACTTAAATCTATTATGTATAAAGGTTATTTTGGTTTAAAAGAAAGCCCTTTTTCAATCGCACCTAATCCTCGCTTTTTATTTATGAGTGAACGCCATAAAGAGGCTTTGGCTCATTTAAGTTATGGCTTGGGTGAAACAGGAGGCTTTGCACTGTTAACGGGTGAAGTTGGCACCGGAAAAACCACGATCAGTCGGCGCTTAATGGAGCAGTTACCCGAAAATACGCAAGCGGCTTTTATTCTTAATCCAACATTATCAAGTCAAGAGCTACTGGCTACTATTTGTGACGAGCTAAAAATTCGTTACCGAAAGACTGGGGCAACGTTAAAAACACTCACCGATAAAATATATGAAAAACTCAATAAAAACCATCAAGCTAATCTTAATACGTTATTAATCATTGATGAAGCGCAGCATTTAGCGCCAGAAGTTTTAGAGCAGTTACGTTTATTAACAAACTTAGAAACAGATACTAAAAAATTACTACAGGTCATTTTAATTGGTCAGCCTGAATTAAAACAATTGTTGCAACGTCGAGACTTGCGACAATTGGCACAACGCATTACTGCTCGCTATCATTTGCTACCGTTAACTAAGGCCGAAGTAGGGCATTATATCCAACACCGCTTGTCAGTAGCACAATGTGAACGTATGTTATTTGAGCGTGCCGCAGTGGCGGAAATTCATCGCATTTCACAAGGTATACCGCGGATAATTAATTTGTTATGTGAGCGTTCACTGACCAACGCCTATTGCAGTAATAATGCTTTGGTGACTAAAAAAATTGTTTTATTATCTGCACAAGAAGCATTAGGCGATGAATACCAAGCGACCTATTGGTGGCAACACAAAGCGGTTAAGGCGCTAGCCGCATGCACAATGTTAGCGGTTATTGTCGGTAGCTCATATTTCCTAGGTCAATTCTTTGGTGAAGATATTAACGAAACGTCGGCGCTCAATATTACTGAGCCTGCGGTTAATAACCCTATAAGTGACACTAGCGCTCCAGCGCTTATTGCTGCGGATAATGAAAGTTTAGCGACTAACAATAAAAAAACACCGGATGAAAATTTAGTTGCAGTAACAACAGACAATGCTTCTAAAGTGTTTGAAATAGAAAGCGATGGTGACAAAAAACGTGCTGTTGAGCAGCGTATCGTAACAGCTAATAGCACAGCAAACGTGGTTATGCCGGACAAGAATTCTTCAGAGCAACTATCTACATTAGCAGAAAGCAAATTAGCTGAAGATAAAGCGACAAGCAAAGTTAAAGAAAAGCTTTCTGTGACGGCGGTTGACGGTGTTTCTGATGATTTGCTGGCGCTTTTTCAAAGCGCAATAGATGATACCGAGCAAGACCCTCAATTCAAAAATAGCGCAAACCAAGCTGTCGAACCTGAGGTTAATGCACCGACATTATCAGATATGCCTGCTTGGGTGCAAAGTGAGTTACCTTCATTAAATTTTCAACAACATATTTATACCAGTGAAGGTGAAAGTTGGGTAAAAGTTAATGGCAGAGATCGCTATGAAGGCGACACTATTTCTGAGGAATTAGTGTTAAATCATATTTATGGTCAGAAAGTTATTTTAACGTTTAAAGGCCAGCAGTTTAGTTTACCGGCGCTTTCTTCTTGGTAATATTATCGTTTTAAGTGGTCTGACTAATGTTTATCTGCAAGCGCTAAACGTTAGTCGATAAAGGCGGTTTTGAAAAAACCTAATAAGTTAAGGTTAAATTCTTCAGGTCGAATACAGCAGTCAATTTGATCTTTGTATTTTGATTCACTCAAGTTAACTTCTTTAATCGGTATCGCTTGATTGAGGCGTATATTATAAAAAACGCGTACGTATGGGTGTAAGGGTTTTTGTTTATTTAAGCGGCTAATTAGCCCTAATTTACCACTGTTAAGTTTGACTAAGGTACCGACGGGATAAACGCCCATACACTGAATGAAGCTTTCAACTAATTCTTCGTCATAACATTCAGGGGACTCAGCAATAAGTCTCTTAAAAGCATTAATAGGGTGAACACTCTTTCTATATGGGCGATCACAGGTCATGGCGTCGTAGCTGTCGATGATAGCAAGCATCTTGCCATATTTTGATATGTCATCTCGCTTAAGGTTATTAGGATAACCCGAACCATCTAAACGTTCATGATGCTCTTGTATCATAGTCATCGCGACATGAGAAATGCTAGGACTGTCTTCTAATATCTTTAAGCCAAGCGCAACGTGACTGCGAATAATACTTTGCTCTTTAGCGGTTAACGTACCTTGTTTATTTAAAATATCGCTAGGTAATAATACTTTACCAATATCATGCAAAAAGGCACCCAGCGCTATTTCTTGGATCAAACGTTTGTCAAAGCCTAAATGTTTAGCAAAAACAGCCATCAAAATTGAAACATTGAGTGAGTGTTCAATAAGATAAGAGTCTTTAGTTTGAAAGCGGGACATGCAGGTTAGGGCATCTTGATTTCGAAAAATAGAGTCAACCATAGCGTTAGCTGATTCTTCAACCTCGGCAATATTAATTGATTTTTTTTGTCTAATTTGCGATAGAATTTTTTCTTGCAGTAATTTTGCGTTTTTATACAAGTCGCTGGCTTTTTTCATTTCGCTGTCAAATGATATAGCTAACTTTTCCAGCGAATTATTTTTTAGTTCAATAAGTTGTCTGGTTTTAATGTCAGTAAAAACCTTTTCAACATTAACGGTTTGCTTCTCTTTATCAGGCACAATAACGAGCTGAACAATATCAGCGTTACGTAATTGAGTAATACTTTCAAGACACGAAATATAACCTTCAGATTTGATCGAAAGATGATTGTTATCGGAAAATGATTTTACATACATGCCAGGTTTGAGCTGATCGATAGAAATAATTTCGGTGATTTCGCTCGTTGTTATTTTGGACATATTGTTGGGCGGCTAGTTACAAAGCTATAATTGATAATAGCTTATTACTAAACAATACTTTAGATTAATTTTAGTCATTAGTGCAATTGATGGGTGAAAGGGGGAAAGGGTGCAAAAATAAAGCTTCATCTACAATTTACTGGTAAAGAGCAGATAAAGCTTTAGGACGTTATACTTAACTTATTGCCAGCTTGGCATTTTTGCTTCAAAAGCTTTTATCGTGTCTAGCTTGTTTAATGTCCAGCCAACACTGTCTATGCCTTGTTCTAAACAATATTGATGAAACTTATCTAAACTAAAGGTGAAACTTAATTCGCCACAAGTGATTGTGTTATTGATTAAGTCGACGGTTAACTCGAGGTTTTCTTGGCTGCTCATTTTAAATAACGTGTCAATTTCTTCATCACTAAGTTTTATTGGCAGTAAACCAATATTAATACAGTTACCATAAAAAATATCGGCAAAACTTGGTGAAATTATAGCTTTGAAACCGTATTCCTCTAATGCCCATGGTGCATGTTCTCGACTTGAACCACAGCCAAAATTTTCACGGGTTAGTAGAATGCTTGCACCTTGGTACTGAGGTTTATTCAAAATGAATTCAGGGTTGTTTACTTTCCCTGATACGTCTAAATAGCGCCAGTCATGAAATAAATGCTGTCCAAAGCCTACTCGCTCTGTTTTTTGTAAAAACTGTTTTGGGATTATCTGATCGGTATCTACGTTTGCTGCATCTAAAGGAACAACTAACCCCGTATGTGTTGTAAATTTTTCCATGATTATATTCCTTGTGAATTCAAGTCAACAAAATGACCGGTAATTGCAGAAGCAGCAGCTAGCTCTGGGCTCACTAAGTGCGTTCGGCTGCCACGGCCCTGTCGGCCTTCAAAGTTACGATTACTGGTTGAAGCACAACGGTCACCTTCTGTTAGCACATCATCGTTCATGCCTAAACACATTGAACAACCAGGTAACCGCCATTCAAAGCCGGCATTACTAAATATTTTGTCTAAACCTTCCGCTTCTGCCTGCGCTTTTACGCGATATGAACCGGGAACAACGATGGCATCAACATTTGCTGATACTGATTTCCCTTGTGCTTGATAGCTTGCAACAACACCTGCGGCTGCGCGTAAATCTTCGATACGTGAATTTGTACATGAACCAATAAAGACTTTGTTAATAGTAATATCTGTAATTTTTGTACCCGCCGTTAAGCCCATGTAGGTTAAGGCCGCCGCACAAGAATCTTTTTCTACTTGCTCGGTAAAGTCATCCGGCGATGGCACTACGCTATCGACTGAAGTAACCTGTCCTGGTGTGGTTCCCCAGGTAATTTGCGCTTTAATCTCTTCGGCTTTAAGGGTTAATATCGTGTCAAACTCAGCGCCTTCGTCAGTTTTGAAGGTTTTCCAATCATTTAACGCTTCAAGCCATACATCGCCCTTTGGCGCATATTCTTTACCTATTAGATAATCGAAGGTGGTTTTATCAGGAGCGATTAAGCCCGCTTTCGCGCCAAATTCAATGCTCATGTTACAAACGGTCATGCGTTCTTCCATGCTCAGTGCTTCGATAGCACTACCGCAATATTCAACGACATAACCGGTCGCCCCCGCACTACCTGTTTTGCCAATAATCGCTAAAATAATATCTTTTGCGCTAATTCCAGCGCCTACTTGACCATTAACTTCAATCTTCATGGTTTTTGCTTTTGTTTGGCGTAAGGTTTGCGTGGCAAAAACGTGTTCAACTTCTGAAGTACCAATACCAAAGGCTAATGCGCCAAATGCGCCATGGGTTGCGGTATGAGAGTCACCACAGACAATTGTTGTACCCGGTAACGTTAAGCCAAGTTCTGGCCCAATAACATGAACAATACCTTGATTTTTATGGCCCATACCAAATAGTTCAATACCAAACTCTTTACAGTTTTTTTCTAATGTTCTTAATTGATTGGCTGCGCCTTCACCCGCAGCATCAATTTCTATTGAGCGGGTTGAAATGTTGTGATCCATCGTGGCAATCGTACGCTCAGGATGACGAACAGGGCGGTTATGAAACTTTAAGTTAGCAAACGCTTGTGGTGAGGTAACTTCGTGGATCAAATGACGGTCAACATAAAGCAAAGGTGTTTCACCCGCTTTTTCTTCAACAACATGCTGTTGCCATAATTTTTCATATAAGGTGGTAGCAGAATTTTTAGGACTCATCGGTTATGCCTCTGTTATTTTTTGATTAGCACTATTTTGTGCACTACTATGTTGCGCAATAATCTGTTGGCAAATATAATCACCCACTTCAGTGGTGTTTTTAGCCTGGTGTCTTTGGTTTGCGGGCAGTAAATCAGCGGTTAGCACGCCATTGTCTAATGCGCTTGCTACGGCATCTTCAATCGCTTGTGCCGCTGCACTTTCATTTAAGCTGTAACGTAGCATTAATGCTGCTGATAAAATTTGCGCGATAGGGTTAGCGATACCTTTTCCGGCAATGTCAGGCGCACTGCCACCGGCAGGTTCATACATACCAAAACCTTCGCTATTTAAACTTGCAGAAGGTAATAACCCCATAGAGCCTGTTATCATTGCGCAGATATCCGAAAGAATATCGCCAAATAAATTAGGGCATAATAAAACGTCAAATTGGTTGGGATCGCGAACAAGTTGCATGGCGGCGTTATCTACATATAAATGCTCTAAGGCAACATCGGGATATTCACTCGCGACTTCTTCAACCACTTGGCGCCATAATTGACTGGTCGCTAAAACATTGGCCTTATCAACAGACGTTACCTTATTGTTACGTTTTTGCGCCGCTTGAAACGCCAAGTGAGCAATACGTTTAACTTCTCGACGAGAATAAAACATCGAGTCAAAGCCGGTTTCTTCTTCACCTTCACCGCGACGTCCTTTTGGCTCACCAAAGTAGATGTCGCCGGTTAACTCGCGAATAACCAGTACGTCGAAGCCTTGCTGTGAAATATCACTGCGCAATGTCGATAATGATGATAAAGCCGGTTGTAAGGTCGCTGGGCGCATATTACAAAATAAATCAAAACGGCTACGCAAGCCCAATAGTGCACAACGTTCAGGTTGCTGTGTAGGAGGTAAGTTAGCCCATTTTGGACCGCCAACCGAGCCAAACAAAATAGCATCGGCTTGTTCACAACCTTTCATGGTCTCATCAGGAAGGGCGTGACCGTGGCTATCAATAGCAGCACCTCCTATAGCGTAATCTTGTGTCGATATTTTTATATCAAATATTGTTGCGATGGTACTTAATACTTTTTTAGCTTCAACCATTACTTCTGGTCCGATGCCATCACCGGCTAATATTGCTATGTTCGACATGTCTTTTATACCTTTAGTCAATCTTATATGTTTGAATTTATTATAATGAAGCTTGAACGTCGTTTTTTAGTTCGCTTTTTATTTCATTAATGGTGATGGCGCGATGAATACTATTCAGTGCGTGTATCAAGGCTTTTGCTGAAGCGTCAATAACATCGGTGGCTAAGCCGTAGCCATGAAATTTTCTATCTTGCCAGGTAACCACTAAATCAGCTTTACCTAAACCGTCTTCACCTTCACCTTTATTTGATATTTTGTAATCAGCGACCTCAAAGTCAATATCAACCGCTTTTTTAATCGCTCTATATAATGAGTCAACCGGGCCATTACCCGTTTCAGAAACAATATGGCTTTCTTTTCCAGCTAATAATTTAATACTTGACGTAGAAAACTCTCCGCCGCCACACTGCACGTTTAATGTTTCTAGATGATAAAATTCTTGCTCTTCACCTTGTTGTTGAATATTAAAGTGCAATGCTTCTAAATCATCATCAAAGACTTGACCTTTTTTATCGGCTAACGCCAAAAAGTCACTGTATAACTCTTCTAAGTCAAACTCAGCTTCGGTATAACCTAAACTTGCCATGCGGTGCTTAATAACGTGACGGCCACTGCGTGAGGTTAAGTTTAATTTTGTTTTACTGATGCCAACACTTTCTGGGGTCATGATCTCATAAGTATTACTGGCTTTTAACATGCCGTCTTGGTGTATACCTGACGAATGACTAAAAGCGTTACCGCCAACAATCGCTTTATTTAATTGCACGGGCATATTACATAATTGGCTAACTAACTTTGAAGTGCGGGCAATTTCTTGATGATTAATATTAGTGTGTACATTTAAGAAGTCATGGCGGGTTTTCATGATCATCGCGACTTCTTCTAATGAACAATTACCGGCGCGTTCACCAATACCATTAATGGTACATTCAATTTGTCTAGCGCCTGCTTGTACCGCAGTCATTGAGTTGGCAACAGCTAAGCCTAAATCGTTATGGCAATGCACCGAAATTACCGCTTGGTCAATATTAGGCACACGATTAAATAATTGGGTAATAATGCCGCCAAATTCATTGGGTAGGGTATAGCCAACCGTATCAGGAATATTAATGGTGGTGGCACCGGCTTTTATGGCGTTTTCAACCATGCGACATAAATTGTCGATAGGGGTACGGCCAGCATCTTCACAAGAAAACTCGACATCATCAGTAAATTTTCGGGCAAATTTAATTGCATGGATTGCCATTGCTTCAACATCGGCAAAATCTTTCTTCAATTTTTGTTGAACATGAACATCTGACGTTGAAATAAACGTATGAATACGGAATTGGTCAGCGACTTTTAACGCATCGGCACAGGCTTGAATATCGCCTTCAACAGCTCGAGCTAAAGCACAAACTCGGGAATTTTTAATGGTGCGGGCAATTTGTTGCACTGACTTAAAATCGCCTGGCGAAGAAACAGGGAAACCAACCTCCATTACATCTACCCCTAAGCGTTCAATGGCTAGTGCAATTTGTAACTTCTCATGCACTGAAAGGCTTGCATTTAGTGCCTGCTCTCCGTCACGTAAGGTGGTGTCGAAAATAATTACCTTGCTGTCCATGTTTATTCCTTAATATTTATTGTGCTTAGGGTATTGGCTACTTACATAAAATACGGGTATAAAAAAACCCGCGGTAATATGCGCGGGTTTTAATGTTTATCTTTAATTTACAACAATAAAAAACCTATCCGCGCATTGATAATGTGAGGAGGAGGTTAATGCGAATAATGTTTTTTATGGTAATGGTCGTTGTCATTAAAGTCGTCTTATTAAGTTAGTTTAGCTCGCTAGAGCAAACAGTCATCTATTAATAGCGTATTTACTCAAATAATGTCAATTAATTATTAATATTTAAAAAGTATAATGGTGGAGCTAATGAATATAAGGCATTCAAAACTTCCAATAATTAAGGATTTTGCGTTGCTTTAAGTTTCTGATGATATTGCGCGGTAGTGTTTTTATTGCCTGTTTGCCATTGAGTCTAATATCTTCTACAGCCTCTAATATCCGAAATGACGACTTACCATCACTATAAGGATGTAACTCCTGGGCATAACGATTTATCGCTAAGATAAGTGTTTCTGAAGGTGATAATGCAACAGTTAATGCTTGGGGTAATTCTTTTGCATCGGTAATGTTAATTAAATAATTACCGGGTTGGCTATTATTGAACGCGATAACCGGCTTACCCAGTAAAGCAAACTCACCGATAACCGACGAAGTATCCGATACCATAATATCAGCCGACTGCAATAAGCTATTTATATTTGACGATGTTATTATTTTCAGGTTTTGTGAAGAGAGTTGAGCATAAAGCTCTAACCACTTTGTATCCATTTTTGGGTGAAACTTAATCAGCCAATTATATTTTTTATCATCCACTAAAGCGGCAATTTCTTCATATAAAAAAGGTGCGCAAGTTAACGCGGGTGAAAAAGTGGGCGCAAAGAGAATTGTTGGCAAGTTATTACTAAAATATTGCTCTTTAGGGGTATTAAATAAATTATCTAATTTTGGCCAGCCTGTTTCTTTAACATCGAAAAACTTATGCTGGTTAGCTAATTCATTAAAGCGATTGGTGGTCGCTGCCCCATGAGTACAATAGAGATCAAAGCAGTCTCTAATAACAAAGTGACCTTTTTTCTTCCACTCTAAACCATGGAAAACTTGTACTTTAATACCGGGAATAAATCGTGGGATGATATTACCCGGCACAAAGCTAGCGACAGGGTTAAAACTAATCACATCAGCAACACTGCTAAGTACCACTTCATCGGCAGAAAAATTACTCAGATTAACATCACTACCGGCCACAAACCACGCAACTTGGCTTCCTTGGCTTAGTATTTCTCGCTGTAAAGGTCGCAAAATTTCAAAAGAATAATTTTGTGAAATATAGAAAAGGTATTTAGATGCTTTCATTGATATAAACTAACTGGGATTTAATATGAACTCACCTTTACGGACAAACAAAATATCACCTGATGTGTATTTTTCATCAATGATATCTAATACATGTTTTGAAAGATCTTCGCATGTTAAAATATTGTCGTTGGGTAAGTCGAATTTGTCTCTGAACTTTGTCATTATTGCTCCAGGACACAAACAATAAGAATTAAAACCATCTTTAGCTAAACATTTAGATAGGGTAACAACACCTGCTTTTGAAGCACAATAAGATGACCAATCAGGGTAGGCATTAAACGCAGCCGTTGATGATATGTTAATGATAACTGTGTCAGGGTTTTTGGTTAATGCCGCTTTAGCGGTAAGGTAAGTGCCAATTAAATTGACTTGAATATCATTAATCCAAAGATGTGTGTCACTCTCTAATATTCTTTTTGGATGGATTGTGCCAGCATTGTTTATAACAATATCAAATGAATGGCTCTTAAAATAATTATTGACGCTCAATTCATTACTTATATCTAATTCAGTTCTGCTTGGTGTAGAGATTTTGAAGGCATTTTTGAACTGTTGATAAAAGCTTTGTGCCCAGTCACCCGCACCACCGGTAATTAATATAGATTTCATTATGCTTTCACATCTGGATTGATATGTTTGTCGGCATTAGTTATTAATTCTTTATACTGATCAACAATTTGAGCTTTTAAATTTGAGCTACTGATACCGGAGCCATAGGGAAAATAGAACACTTTAACACCAAGATCTCTGAGGTAGTCATATTTTCCTTTCCAGTCATCACCAATAACAAATATATCAATGTTAAGATCTTTTACTCTGTCTGTATGTTCTAGAGACCTTTGCGGGATAACGACATCAGGGTATTTTAAGGCACTAACAATTGCTATGCGTTCTTCAAAAGGTATTGCTGGAGGGTTTTTGTAGCTGCATACTAATTCATCAGTACTCACACCTACAATTAGTGTGTCGCCCAAACCTGCTCCATATTCAATCATTTTCAGATGGTTGCGATGAAACAAGTCGAAAGTGCCAGAAACGTAAACTACAGAACTCATATTATTAACCTAACTTAGTAAAAAAATATTATATATTTTTACATGTACAACCTACAGAGTAAATGTTTATTAATCAGTATGATTTATCAAATAATCCGCAATTCGCTTACTACAATTACCATCAACTTTACCAATAAGAAGTTCAGTTAATTCAAACCTCTGCATTTCTTTTAATTGAGGGCTCTTGAGTTGAATTTCAACTTGTTGAACTAATTGCTCAGTATTGATTACTTGTTGGGCTACTTTTGCAAAGTATTTTAAATCATCATCAAGACGCTTATTTAAACGCCACTTGAATATACCTCTGTAGCTCCAACGCACTTTAAAAAAATCACACCAAATAGCTGGTTTATTAAGCGCAGTAAATTCAAACAAAGTAGAGGATGCATCGCTGATTAACAAGCTTGCGGTATTCATAAAAGGGATAATACAGGCTTCCTCTATAGAGGAGATATATACGTTATTGTACTGAGACCAAGATTCAAAAATCGTTTGATGATTCTTGTATTTCTCTTTAGTTAAGGAAAAATAATGAGGTTTAATTATAAGGTTATATTCTTCTAAAAGTTCAGGAAAATCATGAGGTAAACATTCAATACTGCTTGGGTAATAGGTCGGTGCATATAATATCGTTTCTTTTTCTGGATCTAAACCTAACTGTTTTAAGTCTAAACTAGAAGATTCGTTATTAATGATAGGGTCTAATTTTGCATAACCCGTATCAATAAAGCTTTTAGAGGGAAATCGTTCTTTCAAACGTTTCAATCGGTGTTTCCCTTCGACAAACCGGTGCTGAATGTCACAATCTGACCAATCATAATAACACGACTTTGGGCCAACCCCGTGATTCATCATAGCTGTTTTAGAACATTGATGAACATTTTCTAGATGATGAAACGCATTACCAAAAATTATCCAGTCAGGTTTTTTATTAAAATAAAATTCTTTTGCTTCATTTGAATTATTTACAAGTGTGTAGTTTAATTTTTCACTTTCAACATAATTTATTAATATATCCTGCAGCTGTTTTTGATTGTATAAAATAAAGTGGCATGACACTGAATTTTTTTCAAGCACATCTTTTACCGGTAAATATTGTGGTAAATAATACAGGTGTTGAATATCAAAAAAAACATTCATAAATTACCAGTTATAACCCAAAGTCGCACGGTAGAAAGACTCTCCATAAATATCACTACCAGCTGTTAACGAATAATTAAGAAATCCATTTTTATATACTTGTTTTAAACTTAATTCTATCTCTTGGGCTCTAGAGTACTTATCTTGTGTCAAAGAATCTATAGCAGCGGTTCGAAATAGTGTTTGTAAATGATACTTGGGTGAAAAGTCCCAGTTTAGTCGAATTAACGAAGAATTCCCGGCTGATCTATCTTCCAGCTCTTTGTTATTACCCCACCAATGACCCATAACAACTTGATCATTACGGTAACCTTCACCGTAAATTTTGTGAACATACCATGATTTGTGAAATTTAGAATGCTCAGCATAAAATGAAAAGTCCTTGTTAATATATGGAAAGAATAACCCGTAGGTTTGACTTATGTTACCTAACTGAGTGTTCTTGTGTTCTTTGGTATCTTCACCTGCATATTCCATATAAAAGGTAAAAGGGAAACCCTGGTAAGACAAGTCAAATTTATTGGTTAACGAAGCAATTTGATTACCCACTTCTTCATCAGAATTGGCACAACCTGTTAAACCTGAGCCACAGTTATCTGAGTTAACGGGGTCAATAATCGCATTCCAAATATCACTTAGGCCAGTGCTTCTTTCGCCACCACCAAATTGAAAGGTTCTATTAGCACCTATCGTCCACCAGCTAAAGGGTTGAAAACTCATATGCATAGTCATTAATAATGGCTTTCCTGATGATGTAGAACCCTTATACTTTATACCCGCCATTTCCTCTAACTGTCCTAATGAAAATTCGTATTTAACATGCCAAGAGGTGATAGGTTTTACATTACTCATGGTAATAGAAAAGGTCGGAGCAGCGTTAGTAGACAGTAATGATGCACTTTCTTGTGAGGGAGATAGCCAATGTTCGCGGTAGCCAATATCAAATTGAGCATATTCATAACCCAATGAAAAGTAGCTATTATGGGGAATAATATTCTTACCTTCGACGATGGTTCCCCCTAAATTTGCGATGGCGTATTGATTGAACTGATAAAATCCAGAAGCACTTGCTTGGGCCGTGCTGTCCATGGCAACACCACGATTATTGGCTATGGTGAAGTTTTTATTGTTAGATGTTGAAAGCGTGGTTGATAAATGAGTGATCGCACTCTGCTTTTTATAACGTTTTATATAAGCAGAAATTCTATAAAAAAGCTCAGGATGAGAACCTTTAATTTTGTTTAGATAATCAACAACCGTGACAATATGGTAGGGTTTACTCAACATTGGCATTCGAGAAATTGTCGCTAGACGTGCGATTTCAAGTTCAATAAGAGCATCAGTTTTTAACGGTAAGTAAGGGCTAACACCATCGGCATTAGCCTGTTTTGTATAAAATAATATAAATAAAGCGATAAAAAATAAGTATTTAGTTTTGTGCACAAAAAAAGCCATCATATAATCTAAAAATCGCTGTGATTATACGTGAGTTTTTCTAACATAATAGGGGTTACTTCCAATTATCCATTGAGCCTTTGCGGCGAGAAGTTAATCTTGGCAGAATCAAACCTAAAAGTAAGCCAATAACTAACACTATAGCGCCATTATAAAACCATTCTTTTTTGATATTGGTATCTTGGTCTTTTAATTTGGCTCGTATCGTTATAAGTGTTTTATTAAGCTGGCTTATTTCATTGTTAAGTTGGGCTTTTTCACTGCTAAGGTTTTGAATAGTATTTCTACTCTGGGAAAGTTCCTCTGACATGCTGTCAGTATTGCTGCTGGTATTGGCTAATTTTTCATTCAGCTCGGCAATAACAAAGCGTAAGCCGGGTTTTAATGATAGATACTTACTTTCAACCCAGACATTTCTATTTTTATCATCAATGATTTCAGAGTAATCATTTTCATTTTTACCGGTTACTTTCACTTCAGTGCCTGAGTTTATACTGCCTAGAATTCGATAATTATTACCCGCTCCTGAATGCATATAAATAAATAAATCGTCTGAAATATAGCCAGAAGGAAGGTTGGTTGGGCTGTCTTCTGCAAAAAGTGGGGAAGATGAACTGAGGACTAAACCAACCAATAAAGCTTTTATTATTTTCATGAAACTACCATTAACCTTTATAAAATTATGCATAGCAAAATACTAGGGGTTTGGCGGATTGATAGCAAGTTAAGTTTACGAACATTAAGGTTTTATTGATAAAATAAATAAGTGTTCTCAATATTTTGTAAACAAGATATTACATAGTTAATTCATTATGATAGTTTTTACTAAAAGTTTGTTAGGGCATCAGCAGTCAGTTAAATTTTTTGTATATCGCTATATTATATGAAAGAAACTTATGGGAATTTGCATTCGCTATTTGTTTTCATATGTCGCTGTTGTAAACTCACTATGTTGACATAATAAAACAAATTATTGGAAGAATATGGTTACCGAAATTGAGCTTAAGTATTTTGTTACAAGTGATAATACTCAAGAAAAAATCACCCAGTTATTCACCACAAAACAGCTGTCATTTAGCTGTGAAACAAAGCAATTATCGAACTGCTATTACGATACAACTAATTTAGATTTTCGCCGTCATGATATGGGGCTAAGAATTAGAGGTTGTGACGGAAAGTTAGAGCAAACCATAAAAACAGCTGGGGTGGTAATTGCGGGCTTGCATCAGCGACCAGAGTATAACGTTAATATTGTTAATAACTTCCCTGAACTTTCCTTGTTCCCAAATGAAATTTGGCAGTCAACCCAAAAGGTAGAGCAGCTACAAGAATCGTTAATTCCCCTTTTTTCAACGGACTTTACCCGTATTATTTGGTTAGTTACTTTATCGTCGGGTACTGTGGTAGAAGTTGCCTTCGATCAAGGCGATATTAGTAGTGATGGTCGCAGTGTTAAAATTTGTGAACTCGAATTGGAACTTGTCAGTGGCATAACCTCAGATTTACTGTTGCTTGCCAAGTTATTATTTTCTGTACTGCTTGTTAGGCCAAGTAGCCAAAGTAAAGCAGCTCGTGGCTATGGTTTATGGAAAAACATCCCCGTTAATTACAAAAAAAATATTACCGATACTCTTCCCATCGACCGTAGTCACTCTATTTCTAATGCCTTTTCTACCGGTATCAATTATTGCCTAGTTAACCTACATGATCATATTGAATACTATATAACGTCGCCAAGCTTAGTCGAGTTAGAAAAAATAACAGAAACTTTAGCGTTAATTCGCCACGGTTTTTGGCTATTTGCAGACTATCTGCCCGAAGAAGCTGTAAAAATTCGTGATGAACTAAGCTATTTTGTCCACTTACTTTCGTGGGTTGATAATGCCGTTAATCTACAAGAGCTTACTAATAAAACGGGTAATTATAGACGCAAGTTAAATTACAGCGAACAATTGGTAGAACAACTAAGAATGGAGAAACGTCGTCTTCCAACGAGCGAAAATGTCATCGAATTATTGCATGGCCAGCGTTTTAATACCCTGCAAGCTCATTTGCTGGAAATGCTATTAACTGAAGATACACAGTTTATTGACTTGTTATTACCTTTTGCGCAGCAAAGTTTAACGAAAAGTATGGCGGTGTTATTTGCTGATAGCACGCCATCGCAGTCGCTGAGCAGTGAGCAATACTTATCACAAGCAAAACTGTTAAACCGAAGTTTACTGACAGGGACTTGGTTTGGTTTATTGTTTGATGAAGAAGAACGTAAACAATATCGAGCACCTTGGTTGGACATTCAGCAAGGGATCAGTGAATTACAAACATTGTGGATTATTCACCAGCAACTACAAACTTTAGATGAAAAACCTAAAAAACTCGTTTTATGGCAAGGAAGCAAAGTTGAAGGGTTACTCATAGCGTTAGACAGCTCCAGAAATATGGCGTTATTAACAAAGCCGTACTGGTTAGATGAATCATAGCTATTTATCGGTTCGAATAGAAAAAGGTTTTAGATAATGTTGAAGATAATTAGTAGGGTCATAAATTAATGAAGTGGGTTGTTAAATTAAGTTTATTGTTAAGTAGTTTTATTACCTGTGTAAGTTTGGCGAGTGTTTATAATCTCCCAGCAGCCAATTCAAGGTTAGTGGGCGAGGATATTATCCATAAAGCAGTAAAAGGCGATTACTTTCAAGCTTTAGCTGAAAATTATAACGTAGGTTTCTTTGCCTTACTTGCCGCTAACCCCGGTGTTGATCCTTTTTTATTGGCTCTTGATCACAATATTGTTATTCCTAAGCAGATGCTTCTACCCTTCGGCAAGCGTGAAGGTATTGTCATTAATCTCGCTGAGTTACGCTTGTACTACTACCCGAAAGGAGAGAAATTAGTTTACGTTTTCCCTGTGGGTATTGGTAGAGAAGGACTAGAAACACCACATTTAACCAGTACTATTGGCGACAAACGTAAAAACCCGAGTTGGCGTCCAACAGCAGAGATGCGCGCACGTTATTTTGCCGAACATGGCAAAGAGATGGTCAGAGAAGTCCCCGCAGGACCCAATAATCCCTTTGGTAAATATGCATTACGTATTGGCACAAGTGAGTACCTACTTCATGGCTCCAATAAGCGCTTTGGTATCGGCATGCGAGCAAGCTCTGGTTGTATTCGTATGTACGATGATGACATAGAATGGTTATATAATAACATTCCCGTAGGCACGCCTATTCGCATATTCGAACAGCCCATTAAAATGTCTTATGAACAGGAAGGCAAAAAGATAGAAGTACATCGCCCATTAACACCCGATGATGGCGCCGAAGTTAAATTAGCGATGACAAAAGCAGTAAAACATTTTATCGGTAATGATGCTCAAATGTTAAAAAAAGTGAGTTCACTACTAGCTAATCCAGAAGGTGTAGTCGTATCATTAAATTGAGCTAAAGGGATATTGTCAATTAGAGTGAAATAGAACTTCGTTAGGATGAACTCAAACTCCGTTAGGATGAATTCAAGCTCCGTTAGGATGAATTCAAGCTCCGTCAGAATGAACCAAACTTCGTTAGGATGAATTCAAGCTCTGTCAGAATGAACCCAAACTTCGTCAGAATGAGGCCAAACGCCGTCATCCTGAACTCGTTTCAGGATCTCGTCCCTAACAACCCAAAGCCCAGATACTGAAATGAATTCAGCATGACGAGAGTGGAAATTGAAATAAATTCAGGATGAACTCAAACTCCACCAGGATGAATTCAAGCTCCGTCAGAATGAACCCAAACTCCATCAGCATGAACCCAACCGCCGTCATCCTGAACTTGTTTCAGGATCTCGTACCTAAAAACTCGAAGCCCAGATACTGAAATAAATTCAGCATGACGGGAATGGAAACTGAAACAAGTTCAGTATGACGGGAATGGATACTGAAATAAATTCAGCATGAATCCAAACTCCATCAGCATGAACTCAAACTCCATCAGAATGAACCCAACCTCCGTCATCCTGAACTTGTTTCAGGATCTCGTCCCTAACAACCCAAAGCCCAGATACTGAAATGAATTCAGCATGACGATAGTGGATACTGAAACAAGTTTAGTGTGAACCCAAACCCCACCAGAATGAACCCAAACTCCATCAGCATGAACCCAAACTCCATCAGAATGAACCCAACCTCCGTCATCCTGAACTTGTTTCAGGATCTCGTACCTAACCACTTAAAGACCAGATACTGAAATAAATTCAGCATGACGGGAATGGATACAGAAATAAAATCAGTATGACTACAAGTTCTTTCATTTCAGTATTATCGGGGCTGTATTCGGTTTTGTTATACGTTCAAATGATAGCTCGTTAATGTGGCAATAAAAAAAACGAGACTTATTAAGTCTCGTTTTTTATTGTTTACGCTAAATACTCAGAAAAACTAATGAAGAATACGTGCGCGTATTGTGCCGTCAATTTGTTTTAATTCTCGTAATGCTAATACACTATCTTGTGCTTCGATATCAATAACTACATAACCAATTTGATCGTCTGTTTGTAAGTACTGTGCTGCAATATTAATATTGTGCTTAGCAAATGCTTGGTTAATTTGGGTTAACACGCCCGGTTGATTGCGGTGTATATGTAATAAGCGGCTTGTTCCCGTATGACCAGGCAAAGAAACTTCAGGGAAGTTTACAGCCGAAAGTGTTGAACCGTTGTCAGAGTATTTTGCCATTTTGCTGGCAACTTCTAAGCCGATATTAGACTGGGCTTCTTTCGTACTTCCACCAATATGTGGCGTCAAAATAACGTTGTCGAATGCACGTAATGGTGAAATAAACTCTTCATCATTACCTTTAGGTTCAACAGGGAAAACATCGATTGCTGCGCCAGCGACTTTTTTACTTTTAAGCGCTTCAGCTAATGCATCAATATCAACGACAGTACCACGAGAAGCATTGATAAAAATAACACCGTCTTTCATGAGTGCAAATTCTTTTGCTGCCATCATGTTTTGAGTTTGAACCGTTTCAGGTACGTGTAAGCTAACTACATCAGCTTCTTTTAATAAAACTTTTAAACTTGATGCTTGGCTCGCATTACCTAACGGAAGTTTGGTTTCGATATCATAAAAGCGTACTCGCATACCTAAGGTTTCAGCTAAAATGCCTAATTGCATGCCAATATGGCCGTAACCAATAATACCTAAAGTTTTGCCACGAGCTTCTACCGAGCCAGCCGCAGATTTATTCCATTCACCGCGATGAGCTTTTGCGCTTTTTTCAGGAATACCACGTAATAATAATAAGGTTTCACCTAATACTAGTTCGGCAACCGATCGTGTATTTGAAAACGGGGCATTGAATACTGGAATGCCACGTTTTTGTGCCGCTTTAATTTCAACTTGGTTAGTACCAATACAGAAACAACCAATAGCCGCGAGTTTTTTAGCATGGCTTAGTACATGGTCAGTTAACTGAGTACGAGAACGAATACCAATAAAGTGAACATTAGCAATTTTTTTGATCAAATCTTCTTCAGCAAGCGATGTACTAATACATTCAATATTGCTGTAGCCTTTCATTTTTAACTCTTCAACAGCGCTCGGGTGGACACCTTCAAGTAATAAAATCTTAATTTTTTCTTTTGCTAATGAATTATTGCTCATTTTCTAATATCTCATGTAGGACTATAGTGGTCATTGCCTTAACCAAATATAAAGTGTTTAGATGGCTAGATTTCTAAACTAGCATATAGTGTATAAACTCTAAAGATTTATTTTATGAGTTTTGCGCCATCTTGAGTGCCTAAAATTAAAACATCAGCGCCACGTAGTGCAAATAAACCATTAGTAACAACACCTACAATGGCATTAATATCGCTTTCAAGTTTTTTAGGATCAAGTATCTCTAAGTTATGCACATCGAGAATCACACAACCGTTATCGGTAATTACGCCTTGGCGATAAACCGGGTCACCACCTAACTTAACAAGTTCACGCGCTACATAGCTTCGTGCCATCGGAATAACTTCTACCGGTAAAGGAAATTTTCCTAGCATTTTTACTTGTTTACTTTCATCGGCAATACAGACAAATGTTTTTGCTACAGCCGCGACAATTTTCTCTCGGGTTAGTGCAGCACCACCACCTTTTATCATCGACAGATATTCAGTAATTTCATCGGCGCCATCCACATAAACATCAACGCTACCGACATTATTCAATTCAAACACTTCGATACCATGGGCTTTCAATCTTTGAGTCGACGCTTCAGAGCTAGAAACAGCACCTTCAATATCGTCTTTGATTGTTGCTAGGGCGTCAATAAAGTGATTAACAGTAGACCCGGTGCCTACGCCAACAATGGTATCGTTTTTAATAAATTCGAGTGCTTTAAAGGCTGCTGCCTTCTTCATTTCATCTTGTGTCATGTGAATCCTAATTAGCGAGGGGAAATTAGGTAGAAGTATATCAGCAGATGATTAAATATCGAAGTTATAGCTGGTGGTTGGAGTGATAATTTTAGGCAGTGGAATATCCCAACTTTCAAAAGGAATCGTGGTAACTTTTTGGCAATCGTGAGCTAAGCCAACTGGTAAGGGTTTAGCGTGTTTGTTTTGTTGATATTGAGCATGCCAGGCCGAAAGTGTTCGGTCATAAAAGCCACCACCCATGCCTAAGCGATTACCATATCGGTCAAAGGCGACTAAGGGGGTAAAAATAATATCAAGCTGAGCGACCGTTATTATATCTTGAACGTTAAGCTTAGGTTCTAAAATACCATATTTGTTTTTGACGAGAATAGACGTATCAGCATATTTTAAAAAGAGTAAATTATTCTTACTAAAAGGATGTATTACCGGTAAATATACGGTGATGTTATTTTGCCAGCACCAATCAATAAAAGGCTGAGTATTTAACTCGCCATCATTGGCTAAATAAATCGCGATGTGTTTAACGCCTTTGACTACTTTTTCTTTAATGAGCCTTTTCGATAATAAAAGTGATTGTTCTGCTTGCTGGTTAGCGTTTAATAAACTGCGTTGATAGCGAATTTCTTGGCGAAGAACATCTCTTGTTTTCATGATATTTAACCCCTTATAAAATAAGTCTAACGACAACAAGTAAATTACAGTAAAAATCAGCTATAAAAAAGCCAACAATAAATGTTGGCTTTTCAAAATTACTTTAACGATGAACGACTGTTAATTAAGCGTTAGTCGTTGCCGTTGAACCATTTGCGTTAGTTGTAGATGCTTCTGAATCATCAGGCAAATTTTCCCAAAATCTAGATTTGAAACCAACCAGTAAAATAATGATACCAATACCAATACTGAATAAGCTCACTTGGATGTAAAGAGAAGGAATTTGCGCGACGTTATTTGGATCATAGTTACCCGCTAACAAACCAGAAATAATATTACCGATTGAATAGGTTAATACAAAAACACCCATCATTTGTCCAGCGAAACGCTTAGGAGATAATTTACTTACGGCACTTAATGCTACAGGGCTTAAACAAAGCTCACCAACTGTATGTAGGAAGTAAGTTGCTACTAACCAATAAGGGGCAACTTTCATTCCTGAAGCAGCGTATTGTGCAGCAAAAAACATCACGATAAAACCACTGGCCATAATAATTAAACCAAAAGCACATTTTATACCGTAAGAAGGGCTGACCATTCTTTTACCTAAATTAATCCATAGAGCAGCAAAAAAAGGTGACAGTAAAACGATAAAGAACGAGTTAGTCATTTGGAACCAACCCGTAGGTATTTCAAATGATCCCACTATACGGTCAGTATAATCACGCGCAAATAAGTTGAGTGAAGAACCCGCTTGTTCAAAGCCAGACCAAAAACAAGCTGAGGCAATACAAATAAGTAATAACGCCCAAAGCTTTTTCTTCTCATTAGGTGTTATTGAGCTACCAAAATAAATAACGGCGTAATAAATAACAAATATTAGAGAAAATGCTACAGCAACATATTGGGCAACAGTGACAGGTTTAATGGTTAACATGCCCTGAAATACAGCAACCGTTACCAGTGCAATAACCGCTAAAACGACACCAATAACTGTCCAGCTTGTTTTTTGTGCTTTAACTGATAATGGGTATACAGGCTTTTCTCCTATACCGTTAAGCTTAGGGGTAGTAATTTTGTATTGAATTAAACCTAATGCCATGCCAATAGCTGCGGCACCAAACGCCCAATGCCAACCAACATTTTCCATTAAGTAGCCACAAACTGCATAACCAATAACCGAACCTAAATTGATGCCCATATAATAAATGGCATAACCACTATCACGGCGAACATCTTCATCTGAGTATAATTGACCCACCATAGCGCCAATGTTCGGCTTTAATAAACCCGTACCTAAAATGACGACAATTAAACCAATAAAAAAGGTGGTGTCATTAGGAATAGCTAAGATAATATGGCCAATCATAATAATGATTGCGCCGTACCAAACTGCTTTTTGACCACCAATTAATCGATCAGCTATCCAACCGCCAGGTAAGCCCATAAAATAGACACTACCGGTATATAAACCATATATAGCAGCTGCAGAAGCGACGGTTAAACCTAAGCCTCCTTCTTGTAAAGTAGCGGTCATAAATAATACAAGTAGCATACGCATACCGTAATAACTCATGCGCTCCCACATTTCTGTAACAAACAGCGTTTGTAACCCTGCCGGATGGCCAAAAAAAGAACCTGAATCAGGTTTGCTCATAAAAAATTCCTCTAAGATAAGTGTAAATTACAGATAAATATTATTATTTTAATTCGCTAAAAACATTTTAAAATATTGAAATAAGTTCTTTGCGCTGTAATTATTGTCAAATTTATTTGCGAAAGTCAGCGTGTGTTATACCTGTGCTTGCCATGAAAGGCAATAGTTTGGCACCGAGATTTGATTAAGCAGATGTAATGTTTTAGTTACTTTTGATACTTTTAGAAAGAAAAATAATAAACAGACTCTCCAAAATTAATTATTTGACGCCATAAAAGGTAAGCAAGTTACTTTATTCAATAGCTTGTTACTGATAAACTCCAAACGTTAATTTTAGAACTTATTTAGTCGATATATTTGGCCATTATTAATTTTTATGGTTTATAAGTATTGAGCTAATGTTATACCTCGCATTTATAGGAAATTTATTGCCCCAATGATGAACATTACTCGCTATCTTATAGCAACCTTTTTACTTTTTGCGCTTTCTTTAAATTTACATGCCCAGCAAGTGTCTGCTCAGCAAATTGAACAATTTAAAAAGTTACCTAAATCTCAACAACAAGCATTAGCCAAAAGTATGGGCGTCGATTTAAATGCTATTGAGGCTCAGTTATCAGGAAGTAATACACAAAACTCTCCTATTAATACACAGGTAATGCCACGCGATATAAATAGCCTGAACAATGAAAACCTTAAAGCCAAAGATGCCGAAGAAACAGAGAAAGCTGAAGCGATTTTTAAGACCTTGCCACGGTTTGGTTTAGATGTATTTGCAAATTCGCCAACAACATTTTCTCCGGTTATGGATATTGCCATTCCAGAAGGGTATATCTTAGGTACGGGAGACTCAGTTTCAATACAGGTTTTCGGTAAAGAAAATCGTGAAATGCAATTAACGGTGACACGTGAAGGTGAGTTGGTTTTTCCTAATCTTGGCCCCATTAGCGTTGCAGGATTAACATTTTCAGAATTAAAGACTTTTGTTGTTAATAAAATTCAACAAAAAATTATTGGTGTTAATGTGGTGGTTAGCTTAGCCGAATTACGCTCTATGCGTATATTTGTTTTAGGTGAAGCTTATAAACCCGGCCCCTATACGTTAAGTTCATTATCTTCAGTTACCCATGCCATTTTTGCCGCAGGTGGTGTCAGTGATATTGGCTCATTAAGAAATATTCAAGTAAAACGTTCAGGGAAGCTAATTCAACAAGTCGATTTATATGACTTATTAATTGAAGGTGATTCATCAAGTGATATTTTGTTGCAATCAGGTGATGTCGTTTTTATTCCCCCTCAAGGCAAGTCTGTGTCCATTGCCGGCGAAGTAAGACGTCCTGCTATTTATGAATTGAGCCAATCAGACGATTTTTCTAATGTCATTAAAATGGCTGGCGGACTTTTACCCGCGGCTTACCCAAAATCTACCATCGTAGAGCGTTATAACAAAAGCGATTTACGCAGTATCCTAAATATTGATTTATCCGATAAAGCCCAAAAAGCTGAAAAAGTTCAAGCGGGCGATTTTATTAGAGTGTTAAAAAGCTCAGACTTATATGTCGATTCAATTACTTTAATAGGCGCTGTAGCGCGTCCAGGTAAATACCAGTTGCAACAAAATATGTTGTTATCCGATGTTATTACCAATGCTGACGCTCACCTATTACCTTACGCCGATTTAAATTACGGCATTGTCGTTAGAGAAATTGATAGTGCCCGTAATATTGAAATTTTACAGTTTAATTTAGCCAATGTGTTTGCTGATAAAAACTCTAAGAGCAATATTCAACTCAGCAGTAATGATAAAATTATCATCTTTTCTAAAGCCTTTAAGTTTTCTGAAGAGCAATTCTTATTAGATGAGCTCGCCTACACTCAAGAAGAGTTATTAGCGAAAGAAAGAAATTTAGCGATTGAAACGAGTAAGAAAAAAGAGTTTTGGGAAACCCATGAGCAAAATGATGTTATGGCTGAGACTAAAGATGAAAAAATTTATACCTCTATCAATAATATTAACAGTGGTGCAGAGCATGAAAACGTAACAATTCGTGAAATGGCATTGTTTTCTCGCCAACGTTTACTGGTGCCTATTGTTAATAAGCTTCGTTACCAAGCAGGATCAGGTGAAGCGGTAAAGTTAATTGAAATTGATGGTGAAGTTAAATTTCCAGGGGTTTATCCATTAGGGAAAGGGGCTCGGGTAATCGATTTGATTTTAGCTGCCGGCGGCGTTAAAGAGTCAGCTTATTTATCAAGAGCTGAGTTAACACGTAATGAAATGAGTGGTATTAACTCTGTAAAAATCTCTAAAAATATTCATTTAGTGAATGCCCTCAATAATATTGATGAAGATAATATTCTGCTAAAAAGTAAAGATCGCCTTAACATTCACCGTATCCCTTCATGGAGTGAAAATTATGTTATTGAGTTGCGCGGCGAAGTACTTTTTCCGGGTAAATACACCGTCCGTCGTGGAGACAGCTTATCAAGTATTATTCTTAAAGCGGGAGGATTAACAGCTTTTGCAGATCCCAATGGCTCTGTTTTTTCAAGAACAAAGTTAAAACAACTTGAAAGACAAAACTTAATGAAAGTAAGTGCCGACTTACGTATTGAAATGGCAACTAAGTCTTTATCAAGTAACAGTGGTATAACTTCATACAGTGAAATTCAATCGTTATTAGCAGACCTATCTAAGGTAGAACCGCTAGGGCGTTTAGTTATTAATTTACCGCAAGTTATAGCCAAAAATGATTATGATATTGCGATAGAGGGCGGCGATGTACTGTACATCCCAACTCAGAATCGTTCAATTAATGTTATGGGGCAAGTGCAAGTGAATAGCTCACACATGTTTGACTCATCAAGCAGTGTTGAAGATTATATAACGCAAAGCGGCGGCTTAAAAAAACGTGCTGATGATGAGAGAATTTATATTATTTCATCAAACGGTAGTATCCAAATGTTTGAAGAAAGTAATTGGTTTAGCGGCGGTGCTGACTCAGCTTTAAAACCGGGCGATTCAATTGTTGTACCACTTGATTCAGAGTACATGAACAACTTAACCTTGTGGACAACAGCGACAACAATTATGTATAACACAGCAGTTGCCATAGCGGCAATTAGTGGACTTTAATACTTGTTTTTATAAAAACTAAAAATAGATAATTTTTTAACAAAACAAATAAGTAAAGTCCGATCTTTATCGGACTTTACATTGTTGAATAAAACCCAAACATAAACCAGCTCAGCCAATAAGAACAACCCACCATCATAGTAGCACTGTAAACCGTAATCCTAATTGCGTAACTGTTATCCAAACACCACCACCGTCATCCTGAACTCGTTTCAGGACCTGTACTTAGAACCAAAACCCAGATACTGAAATGAATTCAGCATGACGACAAAAGAGTAAAGCGAGCACCTTAACCCTGAACAATCACCGTTACTCTTAACAACCACCGTCATCCTAAACACAAACCGTCATCCTGAACTCGTTTCAGGATCTGTACTTAGAACCAAAACCCAGATACTGAAATGAATTCAGCATGACGACAAAAGAGTAAAGCGAGCACCTTAACCCTTAACAATCACCGTTACTCTTAACAACCACCATCATCCTAAACACAAACCCGTCATCCTGAACTCGTTTCAGGATCTGTACTTACTCTCCAAAACCCAGATACTGAAATGAATTCAGCATGACGACAAAAGAGTAAAGCGAGCACCTTAACCCTGAACAATCACCGTTACTCTTAACAACCACCGTCATCCTAAACACAACACGTCACACTGAACTCGTTCCAGGATCTGTACCGAGATCCAAAACCCAGATACTGAAATGAATTCAGCATGACGACAAAAGAGTAAAGCGAGCACCTTAACCCTTAACAATCACCGTTACTCTTAACAACCACCATCATCCTAAACACAAACCCGTCATCCTG